>JALYZZ010000023.1 GCA_030948675.1 Bacteroidota bacterium
ACACCAAACCAGGATAACCCTTTGATGGATGTCGCAGAAGTAAAGGGCACGCCTATATTAGGCATCGACGTTTGGGAGCACGCTTACTATTTAAAATATCAAAACAGAAGACCAGAATACCTTGGAGCTATGTGGAGTGTTATCAATTGGGCTAAAGTAGCAGAACACTTTAATGCAGCTAAATAATTTTCCCATACCCTTTTTATCGATTAATTTGTACCCTGGTAATACTACCGGGGTTTATTTTTAATTAGAAGAAAAATGAAAAACGTTTGCCTGATTATATTCTGTGCTTTGGTAACTATTATGTCGTGCGATACTCCTGTCACCCGTAAAGTGTTGATCATAGGTCGTGGAAAAATAACTGCGCAGGAAAATAATATTACTATGACAGGCAGCTCTGGATATACAGAGGAAACCGTTGAAGTAAAAGGAGAAAAAGCAGTTGCCTGGAGCGTTACCACCCCTACCGGTAAAACAACAGTTGATATACCCAACCAGAAGGGGCTGTACATACTCAATTTAAAAACGGATACAATTGTAGGCAGCGAACAAAACATGGGGAAGGATTTGGCGGGAAGAACAATGACCCAGGAAGAATTAAAAGTAAAAATTGACAGCCTGGTAAAATTGACGAATGGCGCCAATGTCTCTTCGAGTAATCACAATTACCTAATTGTTCCAAATCAATTGGTAAAAGTATCAGCAAACATAGATGCAAGGATATTTGGGCCGTTTACTAAAATTCCCGGAAGCCTCGAAGCCGACAAAAATGGCCATGCCCCTGAAATTTATAAGTTTTACACTAATACTGAGATGAGACAACTGATTACCAACTTGAAGAAAAACACTTTCTAATTGGTCATTATTAATGCTAATAACTGAAGACCGGTCGATTGCAAAAATGCCTCTTTTACTTCTTCTTATTTGCAAAACTCCGCGATTTTATGGAACGGGATCGTAACCGTGTCCTCCCCACGGGTTACAACTAATGATCCTCTTTGCTGCCAACCACAAACCCTTAAAAAAACCATGCTTTTGAAGCGCCTCTTTTGCGTAGTGAGAACAAGTTGGTGTGTACCTGCACTGCGAACCTAATAATGGAGAGATAGCAAACTGATAAAATTTAATCAGTAAGATAAAAGGATATACAAGTATTTTAGAAACAACTTTCAATTTTTAGCAGGAGGGTTTATAAGATTACTAGTTAACCTTTGCAAAATTACCTGCATCTTTTGTTGTACTTCATCCAAAACCGGTAATTCTTTTCCCGTATAAATAAAAAATAACGCCAGTGATTTGTGATGTGTTAACAAGACTTGCTGAAGGGGCAGCTTTTGTACACGATATGCTTCGCGCAGCAGCCGTTTTATACGATTTCTTTGCACTGCTTTTTTAAAATGACGACTACTTGCTGTAACGCCTGCTTGTAATGGCATTTCCGAATTTTCAACAAACTCATATAAAACCTTTAAAGGGAACACAGAGATGCTTTTGCCCTTGCTAAACAAAAGTTCAATAAGTTTCCGGCTTTTAAGCTTTTCAGTTTTGCTATAAGTAAGTCTTGTGCTGATATCTTTCGAGTTTTTTAAAAACTAAAAGCCCCATCGGATGACAGGGCTAATTATGTAAAACACGCCAGCTACTACTGGTTTATTTTAATCTCTTTTCGTCGGAAACTGTTAGTTTCACACGACCTTTCGCACGGCGGCTCGCTAATACTTTACGCCCGTTAGCAGACTCCATACGCTTACGAAATCCATGAACAGATTTACGACGACGACGGTGTGGTTGGAATGTACGTTTCATTTTCTTGTTTTTACTAAGCCCGGAAATAAGGTTTCAGACATCAGCGGTACGTCCCATAAGTACTGCTATGGTGAAAGGACGGCAAAAGTAGGGGTTTTTAAGAAGAAAAGTACCGTTAGGTAAAATTTTTAATAAGACCTTGTGTTTTCAATGAAATTTTTTTTGCGAAATAAGCAAAACTGATGAAGGCATGAACGTGACATTATTCTTACAAAAAAAGCTGCAAAAATGAAAGCTTTGCATCATAAAAGATTGCTCATAATGATCTCCGTTGTGCTTGCAAAACTAATTTAGATTGTAAGATCTCTAAAGCCATTCCTCCAACTTCAAATGCCTTGAATGCAAAGTCTGTCCATAAAACCTCGATCCATTTGTATCAAAATCAGTTGCCATATCAGTTGTGTAAAAAACAGTATTACCGTTCTTGCTGCATTTTTTTTCTATTTCAGAATGTCTTTTTAAATAGTCAGCAAGGCTTTCTGCAACTATAATACCCTGCGAAACAACGTGAACTTTATGGCTTAAAAATTTTTCAATCTTATCTTTGATTAAGGGATAATGAGTACAGGCAAGTAAAACTGTATCAATACCAGCCGATTGATCAATGAGACGTTTCAAATTTTTTTTGATAAAAAAGTCAGCACCTTCATTCTCAAACTCATTGTTTTCGATCAGGGGAACCCACATCGCACAAGCTTCCTGAAAGACTTCTACCATAGGGTACGCTTTTCTAATCTCAAGAAGGTAAGATTCTGACTTTACGGTGCCATGTGTTCCCAATACACCGACCTGGCCTGTTTTAGTAAACTCCCCTATACGTTCTGCAGTTGGGCGGATGACACCCAGTACTCGTCGTTCAGGCGCCATTATGGGTAAGTCATTCTGTTGTATCGTTCTTAAAGCCTTTGCTGAAGCTGTGTTACAAGCAAGGATGACAAG
>JALYZZ010000270.1 GCA_030948675.1 Bacteroidota bacterium
AGACTACAGTTATGCAACAGATGACGGCTCAGGAGCTGAAGGCAAAGCTTGCAAGGCACGACGAAATTTTTCTTATAGACGTGCGGGAAAAGTTTGAACACGAAGAATTTAATATAGGAGGAATGCACGTGCCGCTTGATGAAATCATGAGCAATTCAGAAAACATACCTACGGATGAGCAGGTAGTGGTCTATTGCCATAGAGGCATTCGCAGCCAGATAGCAATACAAAGACTTGAGGAGAGATTCGGCTTTAACAATCTCATCAATTTACAGGGAGGACTGGAAAAATGGGAAGAGTAATAGACGGAAAGCAGTAACACCGGATGGCCGCCAACTATCTTACATCCGACATCCATTTTCTTATTAGCGGAACAAGACAAATCAACACAATACCAATAGCTATGGAATACATTCCGATCTTACTTAAAATGTTAGCGTAATACGGCAGGGAAAGAACAGGATTATTTACCACACTTTCAGGAACGCTCATCAGCGACCCAATTTTTCCTGCAAGAAATTCACCTGTTGCACTTGCAAAAAACCAGATCCCCATCATTAGCGCAACCATTTTTTTGGGCGACAGTTTAGTGATCATTGAGAGGCCGATAGGAGAGATACATAATTCGCCGGAAATAATAAAAAAGTAGCCAGCAGCAAAAGAAAATAAAGAAATTAAACCAGTGCCTTTATGTTGGGTACAGGCAGCATAGAAGATATAAAAACCAATTCCCATTAGTATAAAAGAATAAGCGAATTTTAAAGCAGTTGATGGCTCTATTCCTTTTTTATTCAGTGCGGGCCATAGCCAGGCAAAAACGAAGCTTAATAAAATTACCCAGCCAGGAGGCAGAAAGTTGTTTACCGAAAGTGCGGGCAAATTTGTGCTGCCCACATTCATATTTACATTTCGCATGGCAAACAAGTTGAGCGAACCGGAGTTTTGTTCGTAAAATGCCCAAAACAAGGTAGAAAAGATGACAAGGATCAGTGCAGAAAATAATTTGTGGCGGTCCGTTCTTTCCAGCTTAAAAGCGATAAACAAAATATAAATAATAGCAATTGCTCCCAAACCAAACATCAGGTAGTCCATTATCTCGTACTGGTTAAATAATGCCACGACAACAGGTACAAGGCAGAGTGTTGCGAGATAAATAATTACTTCTGTAGAAAGGCCAGCAAGCAATGGTTTTTTTAAAGCGACAGGATCGGGAGGAAGACCACGATAACCTAAAGATTTAGCGCCTGCCGAAAAAACCACCAGGCCAACAATCATAAAAATGCCAGCGAGGCCAAAACCATAATGCCAATTAATTCTTTGACCAACATACCCGCACATTAGGCCTCCTAAAGCTGCCCCAATATTTATTCCCATGTAAAAAAGAGAAAAGCCGCTGTCTTTTTTGGGGTCATTATCCGCGTATAAAGTACCTACAAGACTTGAGATATTGGGCTTAAAAAACCCATTTCCGCATATGATAAAAGCCATGCCAAAAAAGAAGCTCCATCCCTGCGGCACGGCAAGTACAAGATGACCTATGCTCATCAATATTCCGCCAAACATCACTGCTTTTCTATTGCCTAAGAACTTGTCGGCCATCATTCCACCGAACATTGGCATGGTGTATACCAAAGCAGCGTAAGAGCCAAGTATTGCATACCCCTTCGGCTCATCAAACTTTAGTTGGGTAACCATATAAGCCAGTAGCAGAGCTTTCATTCCATAGAATGAAAAGCGCTCCCACATTTCAGCAAAAAAAAGAATGTATAGTTGCCTGGGATGTCCCGTGCTTTTTTGAAGCGTTGGTGTTTTCGGTTCAATTAGCTCCATTACAAAGTATGGTAAGATATTAAGTTGTCACCAGATTACAGGTATGTTGTATTGACTTAGTTGCTTATCTTTTGAAACAACGTTCATTCCCTCTGAATATGCAATAGCCGCCAGCATTCTGTCAAAAGGGTCACGATGAAATAAAGGCAGTAGTGATAGTTGGTTAAGATGGTAAAAGTTGATTGGGATAATATCTATTTTGCTAAGGATGCAAGCTTCTGCCAGTTCATCAATACCATAATTCAGCTTTAATTTATCTGTTTTTAGTTTTATTACTATTTCCCAAAAGGATACAATACTAACGTAAAGCCTGTTTGATAAATTTTCTATTGTTTGGATTGCTACCGTCGATAAGCTGTCATCCTCTTCATGCCACCACATAAGTGTGTGCGTATCCAGAAGATATTTTGGCATTACATGTAGCCTTTAAAATCTTCCAGTGGTTCATCAAAATCGGGGCTCATCCATAATTTACCCTTTAAAAAGCCGGGTTTCCTTTTTCCTTCTGAAAGCGGCTCTTTTCCCAATTTCTTTTCCCATACGAATTCAATAAAATGCTTTACTTCCTGCTGGTAGTCAGGCGGCATCAACTTTACTGTTTCCAAGAAAGAAAAGTCTGACATAAAAAAGATTGTTACCAAATTTACCAATGTTTCTGCAATTAAAAAAGATGCTCACTTTTTTCAAAAACTTGTAATTGCTCTTACAATTATTTAACTCCATGCATCATTCTCCTCAACAGTGGCGTAATGGAATATAATATTA
>JALYZZ010000286.1 GCA_030948675.1 Bacteroidota bacterium
GCTGACCCTTGTATAAAAACAGATGCGGGTAAATGGTTTGTTTTATACTCTCCTACCATTAACCTTTCCAGTAACAGTACCTGGAGACTAATGGCAGACCAGCACGGTGAAGGGCGGCAGTTTATACCGGTACCGGCAAACTATGAAACAGGAGATAAAAAAGCAGACATCGCAATACTAGATGTAAAAACCGGCATCTACCACATCGATTTCTCATCCAATCAATTTGGTTCATGGGATTTTGTAACAGAACAGGGAAAGGCCGGAGATGATTTTAAAACAGATAATTTGTACTTGGAGGACATCAATAACTTAACTAAACTGCAAAAGGCAAATTTTAATCTTATTCTTGGAGACACTTACTATAAGGGCAATAGGCAGAAGGACTATTATTTGGCACTGATGCACCATACTAATCTGAAGGTAATGCTGGCTGAACAGGGCATTTCTAATCACATCTTTAACGGTGTTAATGGAAGAAAATTTTTGACTCATATAAATTCGCTGAAGCCAATGTACCGGGAGCATATTTACGCAATTGATTTGGGGGATGAACCAACTGGATGCAAAGCAGCACACATCAAAGATTGGGTGAGATTCTTTGATACAACACGTTTAAATACATACCGTATTCCTGTATTTTACAACTTACTGCCTACTTATGCCAGCACAGCTTTACTTTCACCTGACTGCAGTTCTAACGGAACTTATGCAGATTATTTAAATGCCTTGATTTCTTCTGATGCACACGATTCTTCCCCTTTTATATCTTTTGATCATTATCCATTTACAGAGGCGAAAGGGTTTAGAAGTGATTATTTTGAAAATTTAAGATTAATTAAGAATAGGTCGAAAGCAAGCGGAAACAAGCCGTTTTGGGCTACAGTAGGCACAAATTATCTGGTGCTGAAAAGAAAACTTACTTACGAGGAATTAAAATTCTCTGCTTTTATTCCAATTGCTTATGGAGCGAAAGGAATTATGTATTGGAGTTATGATAAGTTCATTGATAACGATGAGGTAGTTTATAATAGTATTCAAAAAATTAACAGGTATATAAAAGATGTTATTGCACCCGTGGTGATGAAATTTGAAAACGTTGCAACACTTCACAAAGACAACACAAGATTAAACGGAACTTACTTGTTTTCAAATGAAGAAAAGGTTTCGACAAGTTTTAAAAAGGATAAAAGTCTTATACTGAACTTTAGTAGCGACGATATTGTTGTCGGCATTTTTAGCAACAGGGCAAATGGTAGTAAAACAAAGTATCTATGGATTGTAAACAAAGAAACAAGCCCATCTAAACTCTTAAACAATGTTACTTTAATGCTTAACGGAGATTATTCTCATCAGGTAAAAATTGCTACTTCATTTGATAATTATAGTAAGACTTCAAATCTGTCTTACACAGCAATAACTACTGTCTTTGACCGTCTGTTAAATGTCACGTCAGTAACCTTGCCAACGCTGCAGGCGGGCGACGGAGTTATGTTGAGCATTAAAAAATAAAACAGATACCAATTCCCTGAAAGCCGGTAAGTTCATTTATAGACTTTTTAGGTGTAAATAGCAGTATACAGGTGACCTTAAAAAATACAATTACTTAACCAATTACCCAACCAACTCTACATTACCCGTAATTCGAATTCCGTCTCTTGTAAAAGCTGTTATGTATTGGTCTATTCGTTTTTTTGCTACTTCCAGGTTAGTATTATTTAAATTGATATTTAGCAGGTCAATAAACCATGGCAGTTTGATGGTGCTATGAATATAAGCCCCAGAAATCTCCCTTGATATTGGCAAGGTAGTCGTTTTCGAGGCATCGAACACATCCTTATTACTGGCCTGCAAAAGTTTTTCATACTCTTCTTTTAATAGTCTTTCAAACAATTCTATTGAAAAAAAGTCGCCTGCTTTGGTTGCTGTTGGTAAGTCGTCTTCGGAGAGTTTTGCGCCTTTATGCACCCATTCCCATAAAATACTCAGTCTGATCTCCCCTGTTGCCATATCTTCCATCAAGTATAAAATATCATCATTTCCAAAGAAGTCGGCAGGTTTTAATGCCGCCGCCTGCATTCCCTGGCCAAAAGCATTTCCATATTGTATTGCCACACTTAAAAGATTACGGGCACCGCGGATAGTGGTGGGTGCCGGCTCTATCAGTATCAGTCCATCTGCATCTTGCTGTGTATATGTCAGGCGGGGAAATACTCTTCCTAATTGATTTGGCTGTCCGGCTTTCTCCCATACAGGGCGTACGATTTGTACCATTTTCCAATGTGCAACCCATTTGCCGCTGGCGCCTTCACGCTGTTCACGGGCTGCACCTGCTACCGCCTTTTGCATGCTGGCAGTTACACCCGCGTCCGATCCCACTGGTATATTGGGTTCCATACCGCCTTGCCATAAGGCAAAATTTCCATTGATGTCAGGCGTATTAACAGCACGACGAACTCGATCTTCGTACACCCGCATGTAACCATAAGTCATAGTGATCGCTTCAATGTCCGGATTGATAAAAGTCTTATCCCAGGCCATCGCATCTGCCACGCTATTTATATAATCCCACCGACCAGTGTTGTAGCCAACAAAATGTTTTCCGAGCGCAGCGCGAATTTCCATTAACTGATGAGTTGCTTCAAGCTGTTCAACCAGTACATACACCTTAATTGTTCCTGCTGCCAGACTGAGGTAATTTTCAAGAGCAGCAAGCATATCGTTCCACAAAGCTGCTTCTCCGGCTGTTTGTATCTTAGGCAGATATAAGACAATTGAAGAGCCGGATTTTTGCAGCTCCTGGTAGTTATTGACAACATATAACGTCGTATCAACGATTGACGCAGCCATTGCTACCCCATCTGCATCAAGCATGTGACGGTCATCGAGATGAAGACCACGTGCACGAAAAAGTTTTGTGGTAAAGTTTAACTGTTCTTTCCAATCAGAAATAATACTATGACCAAAGAAAGTCATCGACCACCTGTTCATCTCTGCAGCAACTACCTCTGCTGCCTGTAAAAACACTGGGTCTTTACTAATTGCCAATTTTAGATTACGCTGGTTGTCTAACGACATACTGTTCACTTGCCCAAGTGCATCTTCTGCATCAAACATCCACCCATCAGCGCCAGATAAGAGCGCATAAGCGACATTGCGAATGCTACTTTCAACAGGGGCATTAGGTTTTGCCGCAGGTCCTGTTCCCTGTATCCATTGCCGTTGCAGGTCTGGGGGAATAACAGCGCCTTCAAATTTTCCATCGCGTGCTTCCTGCACTTTTATAGTTGTTCGTGGAATAGCACTGTCCGGTGGCAAAAATTCAATTCTCCTTTTTTGTTGTTGCCTTTCTGCTCTTCGTTGTAGGCGTGCCGGCATTGCCGCTTTAATCTCTTTGTTAAAGGGAGCAAGATGAGAAATGGCTGCCATTGCCTCTGCGGTGTACACATCGCTATACGTTTGCCTGAGATGATGGTGGATGATCAAGTTGTCTGTCATGTGTAGGAGTAGAATTGTCTGAATTTGCTGTTTTAAGTAATGGGAGATATACCTGGAGAAAAAATAAAAGACCTGCTGGTTAACTGCGAGTTGTTTTTGATAGATCAGTTAAGTGACACACAAAATTTTAGCAATTTCTCAAGATCAGGTTCTTTCGAGTATTCTATTTTATATTGACTCATATAATTTTCTATCTCCGCTTTCCTCTTTGGAAAAATGTTGAGAAAAGACTTTTTATCCGCTTTAAAAAAACGGTTGAATTGATTGCTTACCAGGTAAGACACCTCTTTTTCGAATTGAACGTCTTTTTTGATCTGTAGCCTGGCATTTACAGAAGAAGAACTAATACTGCTATAAGTTGTAATAGCGCCAGCAGCAGTTGGTGCATCGTAACCGCCGCGGGTGCGGTAAGGAGACTGCACATATAATTGCTTCATGCCTAATTTAAAGGAATCCACCTGGGCAATTATCTGAATGTATGTTTTGTCATAGTAATAAAGGGTACTGTCGATAGTTATATTTTTTATAGTTTCAGGGTAAGCAATTGCAAGGGTATCTCCGCGATTTGTAATAAACTGCATTTCATTGAGCATAATGTTATAGTTAAGTTTTGCAGTTGAAGCCGAACCATCCCTTAAATACACTATTCCTTGTTTAAATTGGGGATATTGAAACATCGCCTCGACCGGCAGTACTTCTGACGGAACTTCGCCTGCTTTTACAATATAAATCCGCGGTTGTTGTGCTGAACTGGCATTGAAAATAAGTAGACTTGCGACAAAAAATAGTATTAGGCGCATAACCTTGTTTTGTACTACTAAATATACTCTTTTCCGCCAATCAATTCCTGTTATTGTATGCGGTCGTGCTGCAAGCGCAGTTTTGCGCAGCTCATTTTGTGATAAACACCGTCATAGTTAAAGGGCCATGTGCACCAAGAACAAGTGCTTGTTCTATATCGGCAGTTTTAGACGGGCCGCCAATAAAACCGGCGAAACTATACGCTCCTTCACCGATTTTTTCGTACGCTTCGTGAAGGGTGCGAACGATATTATCTGCAGAAATGATCACTGCAAGATGTTGGCAGATGTAAGGAACAATTCTTTGGCCCATAATATCATCAGTCAACCAGACTGCTCCATTTTCAGCAACGCCAAAATGAGCCCGCATTATTGCCAGTTCAATGTCTTCATACAAATGCGGATTGATACTAGCAGATGAAAGTTCTGCAATGTCTGTAAACTCAGGCAACGTAGTTACTATTCGTTTAGACACATCAAATTGTTCGCGGATCAATGCTTTGGCCTCATCAATGTCGGCAACCAGGTAAGGTGAGCCCCCAATTGTTTTAAAGATCTTAATGTATTGTTCAACCTTATCGTTGTCATCACCTTTAAATATAGTTATATCAGGAAGGGAGGTTGATGGAGGCTGGTTTTTTAAAACCGCTTCAAGTATTTTTTCTCGGGTGTTCATTAAGAAATTTATAAGAAGATTGAAGTTATTTTGTTTTGATTAAGCAACCGTGTCTGCTGATTTTAATTTTTTACGAAACAGGGTTAGAGGGGATAAGTAAGTTGAAAATCTTTCCAGGAAACTATTTCAACAGGAGGACTTTTCTATTTAAGCAGCGCTTTATCTGCTGTAACACGGCCCACAGCTTTTGACTGCCTCACAACATCTATGAGATAATCATCATTAATATCAGGGGAGCCACGATAGTACTTTTCTGTGGCAAGTACACTTGCAAATCTTGTTTCTACGTCAATATAAGAACCAGGTTCTTTTAAAAGATATTTTCTTACCCTTTCTCTTGCAATTACTTCGGCAAATTCTGACATCAAAGTTTCATTAGCAACAAACTCAACGTTGTATTTTTCTATAAGTGCCGGAAGTTCTCGCAGTCGCGCCGATATACAGTAGCTGACAAGAATGTTCGGATCGAGCACCCACCGGTAAAAAAGCATCATCATACTTTTTGTTTTCTGGCAGTATCTCGTTCATTGTAAATTTCGTCAGTTGTAATGTCGTTTGGTAATACGGTTAAATCAGCTTTAGCTGCAGCCTGAGCATTTTTTTTTGCTCTTATCCAGTAGAGTACGAAGCTTTTCTCATCTTCGCTAAGCTCATCGACTTCATTCATTATTTGTACAAGCTTTGATTTATTTTCCTTTAAGGATTCTTTTAGCATCTCAGGCTATTTTACGTGTTTTAAAAGTACGAATTTTTCAACTGAAGAATTGTTGTTGAAGCCACTTAAGCTTCTCCAGTTGAACCTGATTAACGTAAAAGGATGAGTGCTTTAAAGTATTCTTGTTATTGCTCCCACTTGTACTACTGATGAACGAAATGCGTCGCAACTATGATTCCATGAAAAAAAATGCCTGTACCAAAAATGTTATCCCTCGTTTTTTTGTGTCCGTGGTTTTTCATTCTTTTCATACCATTCTGCAAAAGACTCTTTTGGTCCCTCAGGCATTTCGCGCTGCTTATACCAGGGGTTGAATTTGTTGTTAACCACAAAAGGAATGTTGTGCAAGAACCACCGGCCAGCTTTACCTGCGGTGGTAAAAGTACCTGGCGAGGAGAGTGTCCAGGCCATTGCTTTCATTCCAAGCGCTTTTGTATTGGCAGCATACCCTTCTTTCACTATTACTTGCCTCCATTTATATAATTGCTCGTGAATATTTATTTTAACAGGACAAACATTTGAACACGAGCCGCAAAGAGTTGAGGCATACGGCAGGTCTGCATGCTTTTTCATATCAAGGTTAGGGGCAAGGATAGCGCCTATTGGTCCGGAGATCGTGTTGTGGTAACTTAGGCCACCGCTCTTGCGATATACCGGGCAAGTGTTCATGCAGCTTCCGCATTTAATGCATTTCAGTGAGTCTCTAAAGTCAGGGCGACCCAGTTGTCTTGTCCGTCCTGCGTCTACCAATATCAGGTGCATCTCTTGCCCTGGTCTTGGCTTTTTGTAGTGGCTTGAATAAATGGTTATTGGTTGCCCGGTTGCGCTTCTGGCCAGAAGTCTTAGAAACACCCCGAGGTGTTTTTTCTCCGGAATTATTTTTTCTAACCCCATAGAAGCAATTTGAACTTCCGACAGATGAGCGCCCATATCGGCATTTCCCTCGTTGGTACACACCACAAATTCGCCTGTTTCTGCAACTGCAAAATTTACCCCTGTAAGAGCGGCCCGACGGCTAAGGAAGACACTGCGCAAGTGCTTGCGTGCTACTCGTGTAAGCATTGTAGGGTCAGACAAACCTTTTTCGGTGCCCAGGTGCTCGTGAAACAATTCGCCTATCTCCTCCTTCCGTTTGTGGATGCAGGGGAGCACAATATGGCTAGGTGGTTCGTTGTCTATTTGTTGTATGTATTCGCCCAGGTCAGAATTGACGACAGTAATTCCGCGTTCTTCGAGATATTCATTGAGGTTGCACTCCTCGGTAAGCATTGATTTGCTTTTGACCATTTGATTGATCTCCCTGGCCTTCAAAATTGAATACACAATTTGATTATGCTCTTCTGCAGTATCAGCCCAATGTACGATAATGCCATTCTTTTTCAGATTTGCTTCAAACTGTAAAAGGTATTGGTGAAGGTTAGATATAACATTGCTCTTGATGGCAGAGGCTGCCTCACGCAATTCTTCCCATTCAGGTATTTGTTTCGATGCGATGTCACGCTTCTCCCTGATATACCAGAGTGCTCCGTCGTGCCAGTCAACACGCTCTTCATCTTTTATAAAATCTTCTGCGAGCCCTGCATGATCTTTTGTCTCGTTTTGCCTCATAAAGTTGCGTTTAAAATTTCAGCAATATGCAGCACTTTAATCCTGCTTTTCCTGCGGTGAAGTATTCCCTCCAAATGCATCAGGCACGACATGTCGGATGATGTAATGTATTCTGCTCCGTTTTTTGTGTGATCAGTTACCCTGTCTTTTCCCATCTTAACAGAAACTGCTTCTTCTGCCACGCAAAAAGTGCCGCCAAAACCACAACATTCATCCGGCCGGTCAAGTGTTACCTGTTCTAAGCCCTGCACCATGTCGAGCAGTTGCTTTGGCTTAGAAAAGGGCGGTGCATTTAATTCACTCATCTGGGCAAGATGTAATCCTCGCAGCCCGTGACAGCTATGGTGAATGCCAACTTTGTGAGGAAATACTGCGTCAAGCTTTTCAACTTTCAGTACGTCTGTCAGAAACTCCACTAACTCATACACTCTACCGCGGATATTTTTTGCCTCGTACTCATTTTTATCTGAATGAAGGTGGTCTTTTACATGCAGCACGCAACTGGCGGATGGTGCAACGATGTAATCAAAACCTGAAAAATTTTCGATAAAAAGATCATTACAACCCTGGGAAAGATGTTCAAAACCAGAGTTTGCCATCGGCTGTCCACAACAGGTTTGACTGAGAGGATATACCACATCTACCCCTAATTTTTGCAGCAGTTGCATCGTCGCTTTCGCCGCATCGGGATAGAATTGATTGACGTAACAAGGGATAAAAAGTGCAACAGTCATACGGCTTTGTAAATTATGATAGAAATTGTTTTTGTGGTGCCTGCAGTGAAACTCACCTTATACAATCCATTATTGATTATAACTGATCAGTCAAACTTTAAACTCTATAACTGCTACGGTAGGGCATACGCTACATAGCTATCGCCAGCCTGGGCTCCCAGTTTGGTGCCGCCACACGCTATGGCGATGTATTGTTTGCCATTTACTTCATAAGTACTTGGGGTGGCAAAGGCAGCGGCAGGTAGTATAGTTTCCCAAATCAGCTTCCCATTTGTCTTATCATATACCCTTAACTTTTTATCTTTTGTTCCGGCAATAATGAGTAGTCCACTGGCTGTTATCACAGGGCCGCCATAATTTTCTGATCCTGTTTGCGGTATTCCCTTTGCAGCAAGTGCCGGATATTCGCCGTAGGGTATTTTCCATAGATATTCACCCGTATTTAAATCAATTGCATTTAAGGTTCCCCAGGGAGGACTTACAGCAGGCAATCCGTTTTTATCTAAAAACTTACTATACCCCGAGATTTTATAAGAATATACAGGACCCGTTTTGGCTGTGCTCACTTTAGTTGGCACTTTTGCCGTTGAGCTTTTCTTTGTCTTAGCCGGTCCCTGCATTTTCGCCAGCCCGATCTCATCCCTTTCTTCCCCTAATAAAAACGCAACAACAGCCTTCTTTTGCTTGTCATCAAACTTTGTAAATCCGGGCATCATTCCTTTTCCGTTAGTGATGATATTAGTTATGTACTCTCTTGTACGCCGGCTGCCAATACCAATGAGCGAGGGATAACCACTTGCCGGGTTTCCTTTTCGTTCTGAACCATGACAACCAATACAACTGGTGGTGTAGAGCCTGTTGCCTGATGACATGCCTGCTAACTGTGCTTCTGTTGCCGTCTCACCCACCGCTATCAACCATGACATTTGGTTACTGTTTACATATAGAATTCCGCCGGGGTCAGCAGCGGCGCCGCCCCACTCTGCTCCTCCATCAAGTCCAGGAAAAATGATTGTTCCGCGTTTGCTAAGGGGTGTAAAAGGACCTTCGTAACGGCTTTTGCGAAAAACCTGAATGAGAGAATCCCGGTTATCAGCATAAGGATTAATGTCAGCTTCAGTAAAGGTTTGACGAGCATAAGGAGCTGGTTTAACCGGAAAAGGTTGTGTAGGCCATGCTTTTTCACCCGGCACGTCTGAAGCTGGTACCGGCCTTTCTTCAATAGGAAATAAAGGCACACCCGTTACCCGGTCAAATACAAAAACCAACCCCTGCTTTGTTACTTGTACGACTGCGTCCACTTTTTTACCGTTGTGATTTACAGTAACGAGGTTAGGAGGCGCGGGCGGATCGCGGTCAAGAATATCATGGTGAACCAGTTGGTAGTGCCAAAGTCGCTTGCCTGTTTTTGCATCAAGCGCCAGCAGGCAATTGGCAAAAAGATTGGCGCCTTTGCGATTGCCGCCATAAAAGTCGAAAGCTGCAGAGCCGGTAGGTACAAAAAGAATTCCCCGACCACGGTCCACCGACATACCCGACCAGTTGTTTGCGGCACCCACAAGGGTATTCTTATAAACCTCTTTTGGCCAGGTTTCGTACCCGAACTCGCCCGGCAGCGGTACAGTGTGAAAAACCCAGGCGAGCTTGCCTGTTTTAATATTAAAAGCCTGGATATGTCCAAGTGGTGCATCGTTGCCTTCTGACACCCTCAACGGCATAATAATCAAATTGTCGTAAACAGTACCAGGTGTGTTGGAAATAACCATTTTATCTTTTGCAGTAGCTCCTAAACCCGCTTTTAGGCTGGCTCGGCCACTGTCGCCAAAAGACAATATTCTTTCTCCCGTTGTAGCATTCAAAGCATATAGCCATGGCCCTTTTGTATAAAGAATTCTTTTATCATCTCCATTTTGCCAATAAACAAGGCCACGACTGGAGCTTAAGCTGTTGTCTTTTTCTTTGTTCTTCCTCCATTTTTCCTCACCCGTAGCGGCATCAATGGCAAAGGGTTGGGTAGATGCCGTCATGCCATACAACACTCCATCAACAATAATAGGGTTACATTGTATCTGACCGGAGTCGAGCGTGTGATACTCCCACGCAAGCTTTAGTTGATGTACGTTGGAGGCGTTGATTTGCCGTAGGGTAGAGTAGTGATTGCGCTCAGGGCCTCCCAGATATTCGCGCCAGTCGCCATTTTCCTGGGCACCTTTTTTATCTAACCCCCAGGATAAAAGCAAGACTGTCAACAAGAAAGCGAGGGGTAATTTTATTTGCTTCATTAATCGTTATTAAAAATTTGGTTGTTTCCAGAGCCATTCAATTATTTGTAGAATTGATCCGCCAATTCAAGATGCATGCGTTTAGAATGACGGAAAAAAATGCATAGATTCAATTGCTTAAAATTAAGGGATGCCATGGACTTTTAGTCCTCAATTTCTTTTCTATTCTATCAAAATTTAATTTGATCATTTTCAGCAAAAAAGTTTTTTTGATCACAATGTTTTTCATATTTGTCAGATCGGCTTTTATCATTCACCATCCGGTTGCTGCAGTTGTATTGGCTTCCAACTAAACTAGTACCGTTCAGGCTTATTATCTCCGTGATATATTTTACCATGGCAAAGGAAAATAGAAAGAATGCTCTAAAGAGAGAATTTTGCTTGTTTTTTACTGCCTGCATTCCTGCCAATCAGATTGCAATCTTTTGTGTATTTCTCCGTAAAAATGCGTTTAAATTATTTTTTTTGACACGTTAAAATATTCCCTAGCGCTTCCGAAGTTCGTACCAGATTTGCAGCAGTATGCTTAAGGGCAGTTGACAAATCGGTTGGTCGGTTTCCTATTGGCAATAGAACGTCAAAATATTGATGCAACTTTTCATTTCTTTGGACCGGTATGTTACCAGCCAAACCAATCACCATAAGTCCTTTCGATTTGGCGGCAGAAGCCACTCCAAACGGTCCCTTGCCTTGCAGGGTCTGTTCGTCGATGCTTCCTTCACCTGTTATTACCAGGTCACTTTTTTCAACAGCTTGATCAAAGCCGGTAAGCTGAAGAAAGTGTTCTATTCCGTTTACAAGCCTGGCATTTATACATGCGTACAAACCGGCCGCAGCGCCTCCTGCCGTACCGCCATATTT
>JALYZZ010000293.1 GCA_030948675.1 Bacteroidota bacterium
AGCATATTGAAATTCCTAAAGAAAAATCTTTAAAGGGAGAAACAATTCCCTCTTTCAATCAGGAGAATATAAAAATGGATTTTCAAAAGAATGCCGACGAAATACTTTTGCATGAATATACCCCGGCAGGGGTGGTGATTAATGAGCAGTTTGATATTGTTCATTTTCGTGGCAATACAGGCGCTTACCTTACTCCATCTCCCGGCAAGCCGAATTATAATATTTTAAAAATGGCCCGTGAAGGCCTGGGCTTTGAGTTGCGTAATGCCATCCATACAGCAAAAAAAAAAAATGCTCCGGCTTTCAAAGAGCGGGTTCTGATGCAGGCAAACGGGGCGCAACAATTAGTTTCTATTAAGGTTATACCGCTGAATAAAACAATTGAACCTCATTATTTGGTGCTTTTTCAGGATAGTTTACCCCTGGTATCCAAAAAAAAGAAGTTAGTAGCTGGTAAGGATAAAGAAGACCCAAAAGATATTAAGATATTACAATTAGAAGCAGAACTTATACAGGCGAGGGAAGACATGCGGGCCGTTACCGAAGAACAGGAAGCGGCTAATGAAGAATTGCAGTCGGCCAATGAAGAACTGCTTTCAGGCAGCGAGGAGTTGCAAAGTGTGAATGAGGAATTGGAAACCACCAAAGAGGAGCTACAGTCGGGTAATGAAGAAATGATCGTTGTAAACCAGGAACTATCTGAGCGAAATGAAAAACTTAATGATGCGAGAAAATATTCAGATGTAATTATAGCCACTGTTTTTGAACCATTAATTGTTCTCAACAAAGACATGTATATACGAACAGCAAATAAAGCATTTTATAAAACGTTCCATGTAAACGAGAAAGAGACAGAAGGTAAATTATTATATAATTTAGGGAATAAGCAATGGGATATTCCAGCATTGCGTACGCTGCTTCATAATGTGCTGCCTTCTAAAAAAGAAGTTACCGACTTTGAGATGACCCATACTTTCCCTGATATTGGGGAGCGTACCATGCTTTTAAATGCAATTGAGATTCAATTAGAAAATGACCAGGAAAAATTAATACTGCTGGCCGTTGATGACATAACTGAAAAGAAAAAAATTTGGCAGCAATTGGTGGAAAATGAAAATAAATTCAGGGTAATGTCCGACAGCTCTCCGCAAATAATGTGGACGGCCCGGCCCGATGGCTACCTTGATTATTACAATCAAACCTGGTATGATTTTACGGGCTTTAAAGAAGGATATGGAGACCAAAGCTGGATACCAATATTACACCCCGATGATGTGCAACGTTGTTTAGAAACGTACTATCAATCAATAAAAACCGGGGAGCCTTACCAAATCGAATACCGGTTTAAAGACCGGAAGAATGCAGACAGTTACAGATGGTTTCTTGGTAAAGCATTACCTGTAAAAGATGAGCAAGGTAAAATTATTAAGTGGGTGGGCATTTGCACTGATATACATGAACAGAAAACAATGGCCGAAGAAAAATTCCTTTTGGAATTTGCCGAAGATTTTTCGAGCTATAAATCGGATGAAGAATTTTTTAATTCACTCGTTTCTTACATTGTTCGTAAAACAGGAATGGACTATGCCTTTATTGGTGAGTTGGCCGAAAAAAAGAAAGATTCATTCACCATCCAAACCCTTGCGTTAGCACATCATGGTACTATTGTGGCTAATATTGAATATCCGTTGCCTGTTGGACCTTGTGAAGAGGTATTAAACCGCACGATTATTACCTATCCCAAAGAGTGTATGGAAGCCTTTCCTAACAACGAAACCGGAACAGAACTTAAAGTGAATGGTTATATTAGCCAACCCTTATTTAACCGCAAGGGAGATGCTATTGGATTGATTGCTGTAATGCACAAAGAAGCAGTATCAAATCCTGAATATGTCGCAGCTTTACTAAATGTTATTGCCAGGCGTTCCGAATTTGAAATGGAAAGGGCCAAGTTCAATGACACACTTAGAGAAAATAATTTTAGATTGGAGAGTATAAATCAGAACCTTGCGCAGTATGCTTATGTTGCTTCACACGACCTTCAAGAGCCGCTCCGGAAAATTATCACCTTTTCAAAGCTTATAACAGAACGGTCAAAGAATGTTTTAGATGAATCGGTGCAAACAAATCTTTCAAAAATCACTTCCTCTGCAATGCGCATGAAGCAGCTCATACAAGATTTGCTGAACTATTCCAGTATTGAAAAGCCCGGCGATAGTTTTGTTAAAACAGATTTGAATGAAACGCTGCAAAACGTACTCAATGATTTTGATTTGCTTATTGAAGAAAAGGAAGCAAGTATTCAAAATAACGGCTTTCCGACTATTGAAGCAGTACCCATGCAAATGAATCAACTGCTTCATAATTTGGTAAGTAATTCGCTGAAGTTTTCAAGGCCTGATGTAGTGCCGGTAATCAAAATCTCGTACAAATTGCTTACACCGGACGAAGTGGCTAATTACTCACAACTGGCTCAATCGCTTGACTATTGTGAAATAATTTTCAAAGACAATGGAATGGGATTTAGCCAGGCTTACGCCGAGAAGGTATTCGTTATTTTTCAAAGATTAAATGATCGCAACGAGTTCCCTGGCACAGGAATAGGGTTGGCGCTTTGTAAGAAAATTGTAGAGTATCATGGCGGGCACATATATGCAGAATCAGCAACAGATGAGGGAGCGATATTTCACATTATCCTGCCTTTGCAGCAAGGAAAGCGGGAACGAAATTAGTTGTAGCCGAATTTTTTTATCCGGCTTAAGGCTTATACATCCTACGCCGATTTTTGTGTAGCAAATAATACGCTTTTCAGGTTGTCAACATGCACTTGCAATTCGTCCTTTTTTTGACGATGCCCTAATGCCATTCTTGCCATTCCCTTTCTCTCTGCATCTTCTTCCATCTTTTTTAATAAATTTCTGCGTTCTTCCATGATACGCAGTCCTACCCATAACGTTGATTCAAGTATCTCAGATTGTTTGGCTACAAGGTCATTTTCGGAATAGGAGTGACCTATATGACAACGATAGCGGTTAACATTACTGGCTCCGCTTTCTATGTACCACAATCCGCCGCCACAATCAGGACAGGCGAAAATACTTTTTTCTCCCAATTTTGCAACGTTATCATAATCCACAACCACCCTTTCTGCAATTTCAGATTCTATCAGTACGTCAGGTGGCGCTGGTTTTTCTTCTGGATCGGTTTGCGTTATGTTAAAAATGACAGCACCCATTTGTAACAGAGGAATACAGTGATCTACCTCCATGGTGTTTAGTACCGAGAGGGGCATATCAGGATATTCTGCCTGGTTTGGGTCTTGAACAATCGTGGTGCCGCCACTTCTTCTTATTGCGTCCATGCCGGTTGTTCCATCATCAAGCAAGCCGGTTAATATTATGCCTATACTTCTTGTACTGAAAGCCGCAGCCGCTGACCGGAATAACACATCCACGGAGGGCCGCCAACGGTTTTCCTCCGGTCCTGAACCAAGTATGATATTGTCTTTTTTTACGAGCAAATGATAGTTAGGCGCTGCTATATAAATACGATCTTTTTCGATAGGCTCATCATTAATTGCAATGGAGCATTTTAATGTAGTATGTGGCTGAAGACGGTGTACCAAAAAATCACCAATGCTTGTTCTTGACAAATGCAGTACGATAAAAAACGCCGCATCCATTCCAGGCTCTAATTGCGCTACCAACTCAATTAAAGCATTTAACCCACCAGCTGAAGCACCAACGACGACTACAAATTTGGGGCTACTCATTTTTTACTTTTTTTGGTAAATAAAGTTACTTGTATTATTTAAAAGTAAGCGATGTATTCCTTATAAAGTTGAACAACTACGGCTGTAAAGCGGGTATCTAAAAAGTGGCATTTGATACTCTCTTTGCCAGGAATTTGGGACATTTCCAATTAAAGTTCACTATTTGGTCAATTGAAGTTTGATACTATTGCGAACCCTTAATGTAAATTGGCGACACACACTCCTGCCAATACTCGATAATTTTTGTAATAGGGGCTTTTAGATTTTCAAAGCTATCAGGTTTCACAAAAAATCCTTGAATTGACTTGGAGTAAGCGTCA
>JALYZZ010000334.1 GCA_030948675.1 Bacteroidota bacterium
CGACGCTGATGCTCGCACCTGCTACCGGTTTTTATGGTACTGCAGGCTTGGGCAAACAGGAAGTCAGGCTCGCCTACGTGCTAAACCTCACAGCGATTAACGCATCAATGGATTGCCTGGAGCAAGCTTTAAAAAAATACCCGGGAAGAACTGCTTAAGATTTGTTCGTCAATACAACAAGTACGGGAAGTATTCTTTTTATACCAGCATTTGTTTTTTTATAGCGTCATAGTTGCGACGCAATCACTTTGCCTGTATATCTTTTGGCATCTTTTTTCCAACACCTTAAGAACGATTACCAGCTAAAATATAACCAGTGAAAATCAAAGAAGTTCTTGCAGTACTCGAAGAATTGGCTCCTTCTTCGTACCAGGAAAGTTATGATAATTGCGGATTAATAACAGGCGACTCATCTTTAGACTGTACCGGCATTATCTGCACGTTGGATGCAACCGAGGAAGTAATTCATGAAGCCATTGAAAAGGGCTGCAACCTCATAGTTGCTCATCATCCCATCATCTTTAGCGGGTTAAAGAAAATTACAGGTAAAAATTATGTTGAGAGAGCAATTATTGCAGCTATAAAAAATGACATAGCTATCTACGCTATTCATACCAACCTCGACAATTTACTTACTGGCGTCAACGGCAAAATGGCAGACACGCTGCAGCTTCAAAACACAAAGGTTTTGTTGCACAAACAAAACAACCTGATGAAGCTGATAGTATTTGTGCCGGTCGATCATTCAGAAAAAGTGCGGGAGGCTATTTTTAATGCAGGCGGGGGAAGCATCGGCAAATACAGTGAATGTAGCTTTAATGTAAGAGGCAAAAGCACCTTTACGCCGGGCGAAGGAACAAATCCTTATACCGGTCAGGTTGGAAAAAGGGAGGAAAGTGACGAGGAAAAAATAGAAATTATTTTTCCGTCGTATCTAAAGAAAAAGCTCATTACTGCTATGGCTCAAGCACATCCATATGAAGAGGTAGCCCATGATATCATTTCCCTCAACAATTATTTCCAGGAAGTTGGAAGCGGCCTGATTGGAGACCTGCCGCAACCTATTGAAATGCACGCTTTTCTCAGTACTTTAAAACAACGTTTTAATCTGGAAGTCATACGTCATACGCCCATTACAAAAGCCGTTGTGAAAAGAATAGCACTTTGCGGCGGCGCAGGAAGCTTTTTGATAAAGCAAGCGCTAAGTGCCCGAGCAGATGTCTTTATTACAGGAGATGTGAAATACCATGAATTTTTTGATGCAGAAAATGAATTGGTAATTGCAGACATTGGCCACTGGGAAAGCGAGCAGTTTACCATCGACTTGCTGTATGATGTTTTGCGTTCAAATTTTACTACCTTTGCCGTCTTAAAAAGTAAAGTAAAAACTAATCCTGTTAATTATTTCGTAGGATAAGTTGTTGAAAAAGCAGGCTTTTACGCTTTAAGAAAAAGATGAATGAAGCGGCGAAAGATGAACGAATTGCGACGCAACGATGATTAAACAAAGTTGCTGCAGCTTGTACCAAATACTTCGCAAAAAGGTTACAAAACATTAAAATTATTCTAAAATAAGTATGGCTACCGTTAAAGACTTTTCTGTTGAGGAAAAATTAACCGCGCTGGTTAAATTGCAAAAAGTTGACTCTAAATTGGATGAAATTGGAATTTTGAAAGGTGAATTGCCTATGGAAGTAAGTGACCTGGAGGATGAAATACAGGGCTTACATGCACGCCAGACCAGGATCGAAGAAGAGATAAATGGTATTTCTGATTTCATTGAAAAGAAAAAAGAAGTAATAAAGGAATCTGAGGCACTGATAAAAAAATATGAGAAGCAAAGCGAAAACGTAAAGAATAACAGGGAGTTTGAGGCCATTAACAAAGAAATGGAAATGCAGAACCTGGAAATAAAACTTGCAGAAAAGCATATTAAAGACGCAAATGAAGAAATAGCTGATAAGATTAAAGTGCTTGATATTGCAAAAAGACAAATTGCAAGCAAAGAAGGTGTTTTAAACAATAAAAAAGGCGAGCTTCAAAAAATTATTGGTGATACCGAAATTGAAGAAAATCAGTTTAAAGATCTTAGCAGCGAAGCCCGTGCGGCGCTTGATGAAAGATTGCTTTTCTCTTATGACCGAATTCGCAACAACTACCGTAACGGGCTGTCAGTTGTTCCGGTAATGAGAGACTCTTGCGGAGGTTGTTTTAATGCAATTCCACCTCAAAAACAGAGTGAAATCAAGCAACACAAAAAGATCATTGTGTGTGAAAACTGTGGACGGATTTTAGTTGACGAAGAACTGCATCACAATGTACAAACGAAATAGAAGCCGTTAATTGTTATAGTATTAAAAGGGCATCCCACCAGATGCCCTTTTTCTATAAGCATCGTTTATCTTATATCTTTGCCACAATGAAGTACTTCTTACTTACGCTTACAATTTGTCTATTTTTCGAACCGGCTTTTTCTCAGAAAGTATACGACTTTAACCCAACTTGTAAAGAAGCTTACACCGATATATTAAAACTAAAATTAGTAAGCGGAAAAGAGTTGATTGCCATGGAAAGAGTACAAAATCCTAACAATCTTATACCCGATTTACTAGAAGGTTACATCGATTTTTTTACCTTGTTTTTTAACGAAGATCCTGGCGAATATGCGGCTCGAAAAGATAATTTTGATACCAGGATTGATAACTTCGACTCGGGCCCAAAAAATAGCCCTTTTTACAGATACAGCAAAGCGCTCACGTATTTACAAAGGGCAGCTATAAAAATAAAGTTTGGAGAAAGATATGGAGCGGGATGGGATTTTAAAAAAGCGAACTCCCTAATTAAGGACAATACTGAAAAGTATCCGTCATTTCAGCCCAATTATATGATTTCAGGGCCGATAGAAGTAATGATTGGTACTGTGCCTTCAGGATACAGATGGATAACAAGTCTGTTTGGGATGAAAGGCTCAATAACCGGTGGCATGCAGGTGATGAGAAATTTTATTAATAGCAACGATGCTTATGCAAAGCTTTTTAGCAACGAAGCGATATTTTACTACTGCTACCTGATGTTTTATGTAGAGAACAAACCCGACGAAGTTTTCAAACTGATACAGTCGAAGAAATTGGATTTGGTTAATAATCATCTTTTCACCTATCTCGCTGCAAACCTCGCTATCAATAATAAACAAACTGATTATGCTGCAAGGATTATTCAAGCGCGCAATCCTTCGCCGGACTATCTGCAAACTGCAGCGTGGGATTTTGAGATGGGATTTGTAAAACTTCATAAACTGGAGCTAGACGAAGCAATAAAATATTTAGGAAGGTTTTTAGAAACATTCAAAGGGAAATTTTATGTGAAAGATGTTTGTGAAAAAATGAGTTGGGCCTATTTTTTAAAAGGAGACAAAGCGGCAGCGGAGAAATACAGGCTCATGACTTTAAAGAACGGTAACACCGAAAGCGATGCCGATAAAAAGGCATACCGCGATGCAAAAAAAGGATTTTGGCCAAATGAAGTGTTACTAAAGGCAAGAATTTTAAACGACGGTGGTTACCAAAAAGAGGCGCTGGCTATGTTACAAGGCAAAACAGCAAGCGACTTCACCAGGCCTGAGGATGCGCTCGATATTACCTACCGTCTTGCCCGAATTTATGATGACATTGGACGGGATGACGAAGCGATTAAATACTACCAGGCGGCAATAAAATTAGGAAAAAATCGCACCGAGTACTATGCCGCGCGCGCGGCTTTACAAATGGGAAATATCTACGAAAAACGAAACGAAAAGTCACTTGCCATCGCTGCATATCAACAATGCCTCGATTTGGGCGACCACGAATACAAAGACTCGCTTGACCAAAGAGCAAAATCAGGAATTGCAAGGTGTAAGGGTGAGTAGATCCGTCTTCTATTTTTTTTACAAAAGAATACTTCTTTCCAACGTCCGGCTTCACATTGAGGGTATCAGTCTGCCAACGTGCGGCAAGGTTAGTAGCTTTATTGCCGATAACGCCGCGATTAAAGAAATGAAAATCTTTTTCAGGGAAATTATACCAAAGTTTACTCGCAATTATATACTGATAACTGTGGCCATTACATTGTTCCAATCGCTATTCCTGGTTCTGTTTCCATCTGTAATAGAGTCGCCCTGGAATAAAATGTAAAACCCCTATCCTTTATTTCGGAAGCATGCTTGTTGTTCGGGGGCAGCAGTTAATATTTCAGGGTTTGCAAAAGAGCTTAGGGTTTTATAAAAATCTCTTCGATTGTTCATTGGTTGCATTTTTTTATCAAGAGATTTAATAGAGAGTACAATGAGTTGAATAGATTTTTTGAGCTCTCTGTAGTGTTTCAAGCTATGTGTTCAATTTTCAATATCACCAACACTCCCATAGCTCATTCAAAAAATGGGTTCGATAACGCGCTTTTATGGGTTACAGTTTCTGCTATATCTTTACCTCATGTTACGCAGGTTACACATACAGAACTACGCTATTATAGATGAAATTAATATTGATTTTGCCAATACGCTTAATGTTATTACAGGCGAGACCGGTGCAGGAAAGAGCATTTTAATGGGCGCACTAAGTCTTATTTTAGGAGAAAGGGCTGACACTACATCTTTGCAAAACAGGGAGAAAAAGTGCTTTGTAGAGGGCTTCTTTTCGGTTGATAATAAAAAGGCAGTTGAGAAATTTTTGACTGAAAACGAATTTGATTTTGAAGCAGAACTGGTAATTAGAAGAGAAATTTCGGCAAGTGGTAAGTCAAGAGGTTTTATAAATGATACACCTGCAACTGTTCAGCAGTTAAAGGAATTAGCCTCCTCGTTGGTAGACCTACACCAGCAATTTGATACGTTGGAACTGGGAGACAGCGACTTTCAAAGACAGGTGTTAGACGGGCTTGGAAACAATGCGGAGCTGCTCTCATCCTTCCAAAAGAGTTATAGAAGTTGGCAAAAGCAGAAATCTGAACTGGATCAATTACAGCAACAAAAAGAAACTTTTCAAAAAGAGTTCGATTATCACCAGTATATTTTCAACGAGCTTGATCAGTTAGCACTTGCCGAAAACGAACTGGAGGATCTGGAAAAAGAACTGCAACTGTTAACAAATGCAGAAGGTATTAAAACGGCATTGACAAAAGTTCATTTTGAATTGAAAGAAAGTGAACAACCGATTGTGCCTCAACTTAAAATTTTGTCAAACCAGCTAAATAGCTTTTCAAATTATCACAAAGAGTTGCCAGAACTCGTCACGCGAATGCAGAGTACGCAGATAGAACTACAGGATATTGCCGATGAAGTAGAAAGCCTGAATGACCAGGTAAACTTTGATCAGTCGCGCATTGACCAGGTAACTGAACGGATATCAGCCGGATATAAAATGCTAAAGAAGCACGGTGTACAAACCACTAACGCCCTTATTACGATAAGAAATCACCTATCGGAAAAGCTCGAGGCTGTTCTTAACATTGATGAAACCATCGCCCTGAAAGAGCAGGAAGTGAAGGGGATGCTGCAAAAGGGCGAAGAAATAGCCACGTCCATTTCAACACGACGAAAAAAAGAAATACCAGCTCTTGAACAAAAAGTAAACGCGCTATTGCAACAGGTTGGTATGCCTAATGCACGGTTGAAAGTGCAGGTAGAAGCAGCCCAATTAAACCTGTTTGGAACAGATTCAATAGAATTTTTGTTTGACGCAAATAAGAGTAACCGTTTTGAACCAATACGCAAAGTGGCAAGTGGCGGCGAGCTCAGCCGTCTAATGTTGTGTATAAAGTCGCTTGTAGCGCAATCAGTTGATTTGCCTACACTGATATTTGATGAGATAGATACGGGTATCTCCGGCGAAGCGGCAAAACAGGTAGGTTTTATTATGAAAGACCTTTCAGCAAGCAGGCAGCTAATAACGATTACCCATCAGCCCCAAATTGCAGGCAAAGCAAATGCACACTTTTTTGTATATAAAGAAATTAAAGGCGATGCTATAAAAACAAACATAAGATTATTGTCGCGCGACGAAAGGATCACTGCAATTGCTCAAATGCTTAGCGGAGAAAAACCTACTGCTGCCGCTCTGGAAAATGCCCGGGAAATGGTAATGAATTAGAAAACTTAAACCACGGATAATGCAGACTGGATTGATAAGAACGGTTTTTATTTTTCGTACCTAATAATACTTTAATTCTCCCTAATAAAAATCCTTCCACATCGGTTCAATCCGTGTCATCCGTATTCCATCTTTCTTCCTCTGCATCAGTTTCATTAGGGTTCCATCTTCCTCATATTCTTTTTTAAGATTAGGAATTGAATTTCTATTTTTACCACTTGTTAATAAAACAAAACCAACTCATAATGGCATACAACTTACTGAAGGGCAAGAAAGGTATCATCTTTGGTGCGCTAAACGACCAATCGATCGCGTGGAAAATTGCAGAGAAATGCTATGAAGAAGGCGCAGAACTGGTGTTAACAAATGCACCTATAGCATTACGAATGGGTGAAATAAATAAGCTGGCTGAAACCTGTGGCGGCGCTCCCGTCATTCCTGCTGACGTTACCAACACTGACGATATAAAGAATTTGCTCACCAAAAGCATGGAGCATTTTGGAGGACAAATAGATTTTATACTGCATAGTGTTGGCATGAGTATGAACATGCGCAAAAACAATCCTTACACCTCATTAAACTACGAATTTACCCATAAAACCTACGATATATCTGCAATCAGCTTTCATAGAATCTTACAGTTATCTTATCAGATGGATGCGTTGAGCGAGTGGGCGAGTGTAGTAGCGCTGACATATATCGCCGGGCAACGAGTATTCCCCGACTACAACGAGATGGCTGATGCAAAAGCATTGCTGGAAAGTATCACCAGGAGTTTTGGATATCAGTATGCTAAAAAGAACAAAGTCCGTATCAATACTGTTAGTCAGTCCCCTACACGTACAACTGCGGGAAGTGGGGTAAAGGGCTTTGAAGGCTTTATCACTTTCGCCGAAAAAATGAGCCCGCTGGGCAATGCCACTGCTGAAGACTGCGCTAATTATTGCGTTACCTTATTTAGTGATCTTACCAAAATGGTCACCATGCAAAACCTGTTTCATGATGGCGGTTTTAGCTTCACGGGGGTAACGGCAGAAGTAATAGAACAAATGGAAAAGTAATTGAACACATTGATCTCTTTGCGATAGAAGAGGCTGTTTCTTACCTTGAAACAGTCTCTTTTTTTTGCTGCTGCAAACATGGTCATCTCTCAGTTCCCATTCAACGCTAGTTTTATAGCAACTGTTCATGCTAAAAAAGCATTCTATTTCAACTTTACCAATCACAACGTACCGGTAATATGATTTGCATACTCTTTCCTTGTAAGTTGTTTCATCTTCCGGCTATCATTGTGTTAATTGTTTAAAGGAATACACTCAAACGGATGTAAGTCAGCGTAGCGATGCGGAAATAAACCCAGGTTTATTTGTTTATATTTGAAACACAGTCATTAGGAGTAGCGTGTGATACATTTGTCATGTAAGCTGCTCCTTGATTTTTATACTTGCCATGAAAAGGAAATCACTGCTTTTTTTACTCGGTTACTTTGCAATTTTTTCACTACGTGCTCAAGACATCGAACAGAACTTTTTAGACTCGATTGCAGGAAGATTAATCACTGAAGTGCGTAAAAACGGCAGGCCACAAGCCTTGCTGGAAACAGACAAAACAATTTTTAAAGCTGGTGAAAGCATCTGGTTCAGAAGCTTTCTTGTTAACTCAATTTCACATAAAGTAACCAGGCAAAGCAAGTACCTTTTTGTTGATATTGTTAATGACAAGGACAGTGTAGTTTCATCGGTATTGCTAGACGGATCGAGACAACAATTAAATTCAAAAATAGCGCTGCCTGCTACTATCTCTCCCGGCTACTATTGGATAAGAGCATATACAAGACAAATGGCAGAGGGAGATTCAAACAATGCTGTTGTAAAGCCCCTATATGTGGTAGACGTAAATGGAAGTTTCACAACAAAAAATCTTGCAGTACCAAAGGCGTTACCAGATAAGGAGCCTGTAGTGCAGTTTTATCCCGAAGGTGGCAATCTTATCACCGGGGCAAACTCAACCGTTGCTGTTGTAATAGAAGATGCCCGGGGAAATGCAATAGCGACAGAGGTGGTTATCAAAGACTCCCGCGATACCATAGTGGCGCGCTTTACTTCTAGCAATATTGGTATTGGCAAATTTAGCTTCACACCTTCTTATTTAAGAAAATACAAAGCCTCTTTAAACTGGAACGGAATACAATTAAGTTACCCCCTACCCCCCTTTAACTTCTTTGCCGGACAAATAGCCATTTTAAAACAACCAGGTGGAAGCAAAACATTAAGGGTGCTGTTAGAAGACAGTTTATATAAAAAGAATGTTGTTACTTATTTGATCGGGATTAGTAAAGACAGTTTATGTTTCGCCGCCATAGGTCGCGGTCAATATGAGATACCAATACCAGTGCAAAAATTTCCGGAAGGAGTAGCAACGTTTTACTTACTCGATAGCCGCGGCAAGCTTTTGAGTGAAAGAAGCATTTATATAAATGAGCACAATTTGCTGGTAACACCAACACTGACAAAAAATACATTTTCAAAAAGAGAAAAAGTAGTTTTGAATATCTCGGTAACAGATGCTAATCATCAGCCTGTTCCCGCTTTACTTTCTGTGGCAGTCGCCGATTCGGCCTTTTCAGGCGGCGAAGAGATAACAAATCGGTTACATATCTTAGAGCAGGTACGCACTACTCCAAATATTTTTGGCAACATGAATGACGAAGATGCAGACCTGCTGATGCTTTTAATAAGCAGCATTTACACTAAAACACCCAGTTATAACACTAATCACCCCGATGCTGCAGACGACAGTTTACTATTTATAAAAGGCAAAGCAATTGATGAAAAAGGGAGGCCTGCTGCAAATACCATTTTGTCCCTTATCTCAAATGACGGCAAAGCAACCTTTTTGATCGATACAACCGACAATGCAGGAAAATTTTTGTTTCCGGTTCACGACTACAGCGATAGTACAGAGTTTGCAATACATGCCAGAAACATGAACAGTACTACAGAAAATGTCAGGATCGAAAGAGAACTGCTGGCATTTCCTGGTTTCAGAACACCTGTTACTTTAAAAAGCTACTTCTCTTACAATCCGGTTCTGTCAGCTAAAAATAAAAAAGCTTATTTAGATACAAGCCTTATCTATGCAGGCACAGATGTATTGAACTCAGTAACAGTCAGAGGAAAAAAGAAAAAAGACTACTCGTATAACGAAGCTTTAAGAGTTAGTCCTACGTCGGTTATTATTGCTGGTAATCAATTGGATGAACGAAGGTCTGTAGGCGATATAGTACAAAATGCATCCGGTGTCCGTTTACTAAATAGATTTTTAGTGATAGGCGGCCTTACATCACTAAAAGCGCCGGATGCAAGTTCGGAGCCCTTACTTCTTATCGATGGAGTTCAGGCGCCAGGTATCACAGGTGTTGATGAAAGCCCGGTGATTGCGGTGCTAAATAGTATCAACGCTAAAGACATAGATTTTATAGAAATACTTAAGGGGCCAGAAGGATCGAATTACGGAATGAGAGGCGGTAATGGTGTAATACTGGTAAATATGGCTAGTAACCGGAGGGACAATTTTAAACGCAACACGATTGACCTGCAAACTTTTTTCTCGAAGGGGATTTCTAAACCTTCTCCATTTCCTCTTATTAATTATGATATTAAAGAGACAAAAGCTATTCCTAAAATTGATAATCGTTCCACTATTTACTGGAACGGCAGTGTACTAACAGGTACACAAGAACCTGTCAGTCTCACTTTTTTCACCAGTGACATTTCTACCACTTATAAGGTTACTATTACCGGCGTTACCGTTTATGGAGACAAGATTTATAAAACGATGACTTTTTACAATAAGTAGAAAAATTCAAGAAGACCGACAAAATAGTATCCTTACTAAGGATGACTTTGTGCAGCCATTTTCGGTAAAAAGGGAGAATAAAAAAATGTGCCTATATTCACTAGTCGACAAATACTTATATACTAATCTGAGGTATTAAGATTAATACAACAATGAAGATTTACTTGTTCCAATTTTTATTAATCTTAGTGATCTCAACCTCAGTTAAAGCACAACTGTGCAATGGCGGTACTGGTGACCCAATTGTAAATGTTACTTTCGGTACCCGCCAGGCACCTATACCAAAAGAAAAGACTTCTCTATCTTTTGTTGGTGGCTGCCCGTTTGACACCAACTCATATACTATACGAAACCTGATTTTTGGATGCGGTGAAACCCCTGATGCTCACTCCTGGCACATGTTGGCGGGCGATCATACAGGAGATGCAAACGGGCAGTACATGCTGGTTAACGGATCATGGGCTTTAGGCGTCACGCATCCACCTGTTATAATACATGCAGATACTGCCACAGGCTTATGTTCTAATACAACTTACCAATACTCCGCCTGGTTAGCCAATGTCATGAGTAATCTTGCTTGCGGAGGCAAACCTCTTTTACCAGACATTACTTTCACGGTTTCATCACTTTCAGGTAAAGTCTTAGCTACTTCAAATAGTGGAGCATTGCCGGTCAGGGATGGAAGAGTATGGCAAAAAAATGGTTTAACCTTTACCACGCCCCCTGCTATAAACGCAGTTGTTCTTACACTTTCTATTCGGCCAGAACGCGGTTGTGGAAACGCATTTGTGGTAGATGACATTACCCTCAGTATGTGCGGACCGGCAGTGCAAGCTACCATTGATGGCAAAACAGAGCCGGCAAATGTTTGTGCCGATTATTCAAACCCGTTCATTCTTAATGGCACTTATTCAAGCGGCTTTAGTGATCCTGTAGTTCAATGGCAAAATAGCCTGGATAGTGGTAAAACATGGATTGATATGCCTGGCATAACCTCTTTGTCTTACGCCGTGCCACGAAGAGGCACTGGTACTATTCTTTACCGCATGGCGGTTGCTGAACGGCAAAACATAGGGTCGTTGCACTGCCGCGTTGTATCTAATGCAATATATACTGAAG
>JALYZZ010000359.1 GCA_030948675.1 Bacteroidota bacterium
CGGAAGTGCATTGTCCGCTCGGTGTAACGTCCGCTTAATAGATAATTATTCACATACAGAAATCATTTTAAACCTATCATCGACTACTGTAATTCCCTTTAGTATTACAACCGACTCCGCTTCGGCAGCTCCCGCACGTTTCATGGTAATTGTTAGAGCAGAGAATGTGTTACCGGTCTCATCCGTTGAGGTTAAAGCGTTTAAAAAAGAGGCAGGAGTAGAGGTGCAATGGAGGGTCGAAGATCAAACCGGAATAGAACGATATGAAGTAGAAAAATCGACAAATGGCATGCAGTTTCAACAAAGTGCAATGGTTGTGGTTAGAAGTTCGTCGGCTTTACCACAAACCTATAGCTGGAATGATGAGAATATAGTTGCCGGTAATAATTTTTACAGGATCAAATACATTGATAAAACCCAAGCAAACAGATATAGTAACCAGGTGTGTGTTAACGTAAGTCAAATAAAAAGTGGAATTACTATTTATCCAAATCCTGTAAAAGATAACACGATACATCTTTCAGTAACAAATATGGAGAAGAGCGTTTATTCAATTTCGATTTATAACGTTGCTGGCGAGATGGTTTATGTCGGCAGCATCAATCATATTGAGGCGTCTAAAATCTACAAAATAGCTACCGGAAAAGTTTTTAATAAAGGGATTTACACTTTTAGAATGAGTAACAGCAAAACCACTTTTTCTGCCAATATTATTTTCGAGTAAGCGACGCTGGCAAAGAAACAACGCGCAAAATAAGAGTAATATAAAATATTTAAAGATGAAAAAAATGATAAGGCCTCTAAGTCTATTGATTGCAATATTGCTCGCATTAGCGCCTGTGCTATCCTACGCTCAATTTACCGATCCGGATGATGTTGTGGACAATCCTGTGCCTTTTGATAATGGGGTACCGCTGCTGCTTGTTTCAGCCGTTGCTTACGGAATAAAAAAAGTGAACGAAAAGAAAAAGCAAGCAGAATTTTTAAAGTAAAGGGATGCAGTAGCTGGCTCTTTTTATTCTTCCAAGATTAGTGACGCATGAAGCAGTGGCTGGAAGACGTGGGTTTTCACCTGTTAGTTACCAGCTGTATTAATAGAAAAAGCACACCAGTAAAGATGTGCTTCTACCAAAATTTTCTGAAAAAACTATCTTAATCTATTGAGGCTCTTTATTAGCTTGTTATCCTTCCTGATATTTATTGCAGCCAGCGCAAAGAATATGGCCATAGCTATAGGCAGCAGAGCACCCCAATAATATGCGCCTTTCAATGTACCGTTCGCCTCTTTAAAGTCACTTATTTTCCAAACTTCCAATGCAATTAAAACAACCGATGCAAATATTCCAACCCCTGTGAACTTCAACTGAGTTGAGCGGTTTCTGAAAAGAAAAATTGCGATAAGTGCTAACAAAGCAGCAATAATATCATTAGCAAACAAGAGTAAACTCTCAGTAATGTTATATTGTTTGGCTACCGCACCTGCTAATGTTTCAGAGTATAATGGCACTTCGGTCGTTAAGAAACCAGAGCCCGCAGCGAGCGCCAGCCAGATGGTTTGTACTCTTTGTATCATTTAAATTTTTTTTAAAATAATTTTTAAACCAATTACAAATAAATCATTAGCGTCCCCCCTTCAATATTCATTTAAGGCCTATTATAATTCAGGATACAGTGGAAACTGATGCATAAAATCATTTACCTGGCTCCTAATCCCTGTTATTGTAGTTTTATCATCCGCATTCATTAGCGCCTTGTCTATAACATCTACCACGAACTGCATATGTTTTTCTTTCATACCACGGGTAGTAATTGCAGGAACGCCGACTCGTATACCACTGGTAACGAAAGCGCTTTTGTCGTCAAAAGGTACCATGTTTTTATTAACAGTAATGTCAGCTTTTACCAACACATTCTCAGCTTTCTTTCCACTAATGTTTTTGTTTCTAAGATCAATTAACATCAGGTGATTATCGGTACCTCCACTTATCAACTGGTAATCTTTGTCTACAAAAGCTTTCGCCATTGCCTGCGAATTGGCGACTATTTGCTTTGCGTAAGTAGAAAATTCCTCTGTAAGTATTTCTCCGAAAGAGACTGCTTTTGCTGCGATAATATGTTCAAGTGGTCCACCTTGCGTTCCGGGAAAAACAGCCATATCAAGGAGATTACTCATCATTCGAATATTTCCTTTTACATCTTTTATTCCGAAAGGATTTTCAAAGTCCTTTTTCATTAAGATAACGCCACCTCGCGGACCGCGAAGTGTTTTATGAGTGGTGGAGGTAACAAAATGGCAATGCTCAAACGGCGATGCCAGAAGTCCTTTAGCAATAAGTCCGGCCGGGTGAGCCATATCGCAAAACACGAAAGCACCTACCTCATCAGCCACTTTTCTAATTCTGACATAGTCCCATTCGCGACTGTAAGCACTTGCACCGCAAATAATCATTTTAGGTTTCACTTCACGCGCTTTTGCCTCAAGCATTTCATAGTCTACAATTCCGCCTTCCCTTGTCACTCCGTAAAAGTGCGGCTGGTATAATTTACCACTAAAATTTACGCCGCTTCCGTGCGTCAGGTGTCCGCCCATG
>JALYZZ010000366.1 GCA_030948675.1 Bacteroidota bacterium
CATTGGCAATATGCCGCCAAACACGTGAAGCGATATACCATGTTGCAGCAAAGCCTGCAATGCCTTGGCCTACACCAATGAGCTTACTGCACAAAGGCATCATCTCATCATACAATTGTTCAAGTACGCCATGAAGACTATTCATCTCATCTGCCACACCCTGCGCTTGCGACAATTGAGGCAAGACCATTCCCACTACTGCTATTAAAGCAGCTCTTATCCACGTTGCCATATTTAAATTGTTTAATTGGTTATACCATAAATTTTTTTCATTGTCACTGCATCATTCTTCTCCCTGGCTCTTTGTACGGCCAGTATAGTTGTGTTATTATTAAAATGCCGGAGGAACATAAGCTTATCCTGCATGTCATTATATATCCGGTCAATGGCTGCTAATCTTTCATCATCGGACATGCGTAGTTTGTTAGCTGTAATGACAATAGTTAATTCATCAAGATTGTTTACACTGTGCTTAAAAAGATTACTATAAACTTTACCGAGGTAATCAATTTCTTCAGGGTTAAAATTGTTATCCTTTTTGAAGCGACTAAATGCATTCTTGTATTCTTTCACTATTAATATTTGGTAGTTAATAATATCAGCAACTTTTTTATACTTCCTAACAGCAGGACTTACTTCCATCAGCGCATCCAGAAAGGTTTTATGAAGATTAAAGTTTCCCTGTGAAAGATTTTTGATAGTTGAGTAGCCTGTGACTACGATTTGATAGCCTTTCTTCATATCAGAAAGTATTTGTTTGAACTGCGCCAGCTTTTCTACGTTAAGTAATAGCTGTTGTGCTTCATCACTTTGAGCGAATAATTTTGCTTGTAATCCCACATTAAGAACAAACAACAGAAAAAATATTTTTTTCATAATTATTAATTTTTAATCCCGTTTATTGCACGGCTGGTTTGAATATCATTTTGTTCTCTTAAACGTGAAACAGCCAAAACCTTTGCTTCGCCAGCAAAGCTTTGTGCGAATGTGTATTTGCTTTGCATATCATTATATAAACCATCTATTCGCCTCAGGCGTTCATCATCTTTCATTTCTAATTCATTACTTGTAGTTATTGCTATTAGTTCGTCTATTGTAGCCATGCAATCATCAATTAATCGATTGAAAACTTCATTAATATATTTCAGTTCATCAGCGTTAAAAGTTTTGCTTTGCTGAATTTGCCTGGATGTGTTTTTATAAACATTAATTATTTTTAACTGAAAGGCAATGATGTCAGCTACTTTACTATATTTCCTGATATTAGGATTTACAGTTTTTAATGAACTGAAGTAATCACTGTGCAGGTTTAGTTCACCTTTCTTAATATCTCCTATAAGATTTAATCCGTCATGCGCAATCGAATAACCTTTTTGCACATAACCTATATATACTTGTAATCCGGCTATCTGCTGTAACAGATATTTCTTCTGTGTTGCTTTTTGTCGAAACCATTCTGCAAACGTTTGCGCCTTTACGCTTGTTGAGAGAATTACAATTGAAACTAAAATGAATGATCTTTTCATACTTATCTTATTTGTTTGTTTTACTCAAGTCTGTATAATTTTTTAATTACATCTACATCATTTTGATCTTTGGCTCGTTGAAGACTGAGTAACATTCCTTGCTGATTGAATGCCTTCAGATCATTATAATTAATGTCTATCTGGTCGGCTGCGGTATTAATAATTTCCAGTCTTTTGGCATCAGTCATTTGAGTAGAGAAAGAGTTGATCACTAAAAATATTTGGTCAATATTTTTAACGCTTTCGTCAAGGATTCCTGTATAAACCCTTTCCATGTATGCAAGCTCTTCCGCTGTGAAATGTTTGTCTTGTTTAAATAAAGTATAAGCATGTTTATATTCTTGTACTAAGTGAACCTGCTTTTCTGTGATCTCCTTAATGCGGTTATAGTAAGAAATAATTGACTTTACTTTTTGGAGTTCATCAAAATAATCTTTGTAAAGAGTTCGTTGCTTTTCAACCCAATCACTTATATCATTAAGCTTTGTTTTTGACATGGCATTTTCCAAAGTCTTTTGAGCATTTTGCAGCCAAATAGTTTTATTCTGAAAACGCTGTATCTGTAAATCAACAGCTACAATAACCTTCTTAACAGCTGCTTTGATAATTGCTGCAATGTCTATTTGAGCTTCTAATTTTTGTACAGGCGCTATTGTTCCTATACCTAAAAGAGCAATTAAAATCAATATCTTTTTCATAAAATTTATATCTAAGTTTCTTTATTCAGTTGGACTATTATGGATTGTTTTGACTTTAGTGTAGCCTATTTCATCTACAAATAAGATTGCATCTTCCGGAATAAAAGAACATTGTCTTTGCCCCGCAACCTCATATAATTGCCTTCTTGAATAATCGTAGGTTGCCATCCATTCATCTATCTTCTGTTTGTGAATTATCTTTTTTTCTAAAGTGTTGCGGGTTAAAACGAACTTTTTCACACGGTACATTTCAGCAATTGTACTTATCTGTCGAATCGTTATTCGTTCTACAATTTTATTTACATCTTCTTTCCATTCTCTTTGATAAACTCCGGGGATAGCGATTATCATTCCTTTCTGTTGTATGGCGTTCTTGGCTGTAATTAACCATGAGTTTCTAATATTGCTTATCAGTTGTTTAAGTTTCATAATTGAAAATTTTTATTTTTTATTAATTATTGTAGTCCATTTATAAGAATTATTTTACTTTACTCTGATTTCATATCTCTAACAAGTGCCGCAATTCCTTTCTGTATATCGCCATACTTTCTTGCATACTGCATCACTTTCACTTTTTCAGTTTCTTCAGTGGTGTAAGCCAAATATTCTTCTGGAGAAACTTCGGTGCGGTATACTTTAGAAAGCATTCCGCCAAGTGATATAAATACTTCTTTATATTTTTTGGTTGGATCATTGGCTTTATTAACCGAAAGGATTAAAGCCTTTTCTTTTTCTGTCAGCCCCAATAATTCTTGAATTTGTTCAAACTTGTTTTGATACTTTGATTGATCCAAGAGGATTTTACAATCACTATTATTAATGATAGCTTGCTTCACTACCGGAGAAGAAATAATATCTTCAACTTCCTGTGTTACAACAATAGCTTCACCGAAAAACTTTCTTACCGTTTTGAATAAATACTTGATATATTCTGCCATGCCTTCTTTAGCAATAGCCTTCCACGCTTCTTCAATCAATATCATTTTACGAACGCCTTTTAACTTTCGCATCTTACTAATAAACACTTCCATTATGATGATAGTAACAACAGGAAATAGTATCGGATGATCTTTGATGTTATCCAATTCAAATACAATGAAGCGTTCTGTAAGCAACTCTAAATTTTCAGTTGCATTAAGCAAGTAATCAAACTCACCATCCTTATAATAGGGGCGCAGGACATATAGAAAGTTGTCAATATCAAAATCTTTCTCTTTTACTTTATCATTGGTCAGTATGCCAACAAATTCATCTTTTAAAAAATCATAGAAACTATTGAAACAAGGAAACAAAGAATTGTTCTTATCCAGCTTTTCATAATAGAGCTGCAACGCATTGGACAAAGCCACATATTCAGAACGGTTATAACTTTCATTATCTTTTTTCCACAATGCCAGTAAAAGTGTTTTAATACTTTCTTTTTTTTCTGTATCCAGGTTGTCACCTTCACCAATGTAAAAAGGATTAAAACGTATTGGACTTTTTTCATCATAAGTGAAATAATAACCACCAACCATATCACATAAACCTTTATAACTATGCCCCACATCCACCAGAACGATATGTGTTCCTTGCTCATAATAAGAGCGAACCATGTGATTTGTGAAGAATGATTTGCCGCTGCCTGATGGACCCAATATGAATTTATTTCGGTTAGTACATATTCCTTTCTTCACCGGTTCATCACTAATGTCAACATGCACAGGTTTTCCCGTAAGGCGATCACCAAGCCTGAGACCAACAGGGCTTAAAGAGGAACGATAGTTAGTTTCAAGATTGAGAAAACAAACGGCTTGTTCTGCGAACGTGTCAAATGTATCATTGATAGGAAAGTCCGCTTCGTTGCCCGGAATACCTGCCCAAAAAATTTGTGGCGCTCCAGCTGTTTCGTGTTTTGCAGCAGCATCCATTTGTGCCAGTGCAGAGGATACCAGGTTCTTCAAATCTTTTAATTCTTCTTTATTGGAAGTCCAAACCTGCACATTAAAATGTGCTTTGACAGGCAGTCTTTGTTGACTGATAGCTTCATTTAGAAAATCGTTTGTTGCGTCTCGTGAAATTGTATTTTCACGGGAATATGCAGAAAGAGATTGCAGACGTAATCTTTTACTTTCCAGTTTCTGCAAAGTCTTTTGAGCATCTTCAATAAAAATGTACTGATTGTAAATATGATTACATGATAAAAGCTGACCCAATGTTGAAGCAAAGCCGATACTAAATTTTGTTTTATCAGTGGAATACCTATCATAGTTAATTCTTGAGCCGCACAATGCAGGAAGATCTTCAGCATCACCTAATGTATAAATCTGACAATGTTCATCACCTATCTGTATGCCTTCTTTAAACTCTATGTCTTTAAACACAATAGCATCATTCTTTTCTGACAAGTAACAATAGCGCTCTACTAATCCCATATTACGTTCATTGCTTTGCAGTTCATTATTTCGTAACCTGGTAAGCTGTACAAATCCGCTGTCTTCCAATATGCGTTTAAACTGACCAACACTATCTAAAAAATCCTGCAATAATTGCGGCTTCAGCATTTGTTCAGGGATGATAGAATTGCGAAGTAGATTAGAAAATAAAGAGCTTGATAATTTTCTGCCTGGAGGTTTTTTTGTAATCATAATGTAGCAGCTATGATCTAAAAATGGACGTTCATTAAAAAATCTTTCACTACTGCGTGATAAAAAGCTCGTATCATCTTTTGTGAAATCCGGTTCATACCTGCTATCTATAAACCAATCCTGTTTATGGAAAACAGACAACTTCGGCAATACTTTAATCGCTTTAATCCATGCCTGATGAAAGGCTTCATATTCCTGATCTGACAAGGTGAATATTTCGGGCAACTCAGCCTGAAAAGCAATAGTTATATCTCCTTGCTTAGAGAGTATACAATCATGTTCCACTCCCAGAATTGGTAAAATATCATTTAGCTGCTTTTCCATCTTCACTGTTTACTTTGTTCAAAAAATCTTATTGCGTAATTTTTCTCTTATTATTTTTTATGAAAGAAAACTGTTCTATTCTTTGATCTGACCAATTTTGGTGTACTGCGCTTTGCGAGCTTCTTCATCATTCCATATTCACCGTATTCATTGCTCATTGCATAAATTTTAATAACCAGCACCGTTCCAGCTACCAGTATAATTCCAATACAAACAAAAGAATTGATACCGATGATATATAGTATAGCAAACAAGATTAGTAAGGCAATCACACCACCAGCGAAATACCATATGTATTGCGCTTTTAGACCTTTGAATTCAATACTTTTATTGATACCCTTATTAATTTGATAAATACTGTTACTCATTGTTCATTCATTTAAAATCTTAAGCCCTTACTGCGCCTCATACGTGGCTGCTGCATTTGGTTCTGCTGATAATGTTCTTTACC
>JALYZZ010000394.1 GCA_030948675.1 Bacteroidota bacterium
CTACAGTGCAGCACAGCAATGGAACGATCTTAATAACTTCATTGAAAACGACTCATATTTAAAGACCAGGAGAGGTCAGTATGCAGAAAGAAATGGATTGCGTACTGCATGGGTTAACAACCTTGACATGAAACTGATGCATGAGTTTAAGCTGAGTAAAACAGACAAATCGAAGTCGTTGCAAATAAGCCTCGATGTGCTAAATGTCTTAAACCTGTTAAACAATAATTGGGGACATGTAACTTTTGTTACCAACCTTAATAATTATACTGTCAACTTTTTACAGTTTGTAAATGACGCAGGTGGTAAGAAGCCGGGAACGCCCTCGACTGGCTATACTCCTGCCTTCAATTTTGTAAAACCAAGCGGAATTGATAACCATTATTATACGTTAGACCCCATCAATTCTCGTTGGCAGGGCCAGGTCGGAGTAAAGTTCAATTTTTAAAATAAAATAGATAATTAAAAAAAAGCGTCTCTCTTTAGAGACGCTTTTTTTGCCATATACCAAATTTTTTTCCTTGTTCTACAACCGCATTTTTTAACTCATCATCTGTGGTTGTATGGTTCTGATCGAGCAAATGTCGCCGGGCTAACTGCCTGATTGTTTCAGATTTGCTACTGTTGCCGATAACGGCTTCGTTAGTAGAAGAAGGTTCAATTTTCATAACAATCATGTTGTTAATACAATAAGTATTTAAAGCTGTACTAAAAGCGGTTGGATTTCAGTTCCTCCCCTTCCATCCAGAAAAGGAATGTCATTTTAGACTTATTCTCATCCTTCTTTTCAAAAGATATTTTAGAACCGCTTAGCGTTCCTAAAAAGCCTTTCAAACAAGTTTCAACGCCTGAAAGTTCTTCTTCAAGCTCTTTTTTACTCTCTTCGAACTTGTTTATTTGAGAATGAATTTTAAAAGCATGTTGTGCGTCTTCACTGTCAAGCACGTCATTTTGATGATCTTTTAAAAAGGCTTCATACTTCTCCTTTGCCTTTGCAATTTGTAGCGGTATTTCAATCTGCTGCTCCATCAATTGAAGATAATCTTCGATTGCATCTTCAAGATATTTGTATTTTTTATCTTTCATATCATTTAAAATAAGGTTCAAAATTCCGCAATCTTTTCCAACCTCAATATTAAGTTTTACAGTAACGGTGTACCCGGCCTTTATTGTATATCCTGGTTATGCAACATTATGCAAGTATTTGCAGGTTTAAGTTAAGCTGGTTGCCGCATGAGGTTCTATAACGCGGTCTTGGAGATGCAGGGTTTTCTCCTGCAGGTAATTATAGATCTCTATCTGAGATCTTACTTTATGATGTTCGTCTGTTTCCACGTAGTTATTTGAGAGTTCTTTATCAAGCCATCTTGCTTTTACGTTATCTTGTAATTGTATGTTTAAAATGTCTTTTAATTCGGCAATTATATCTTTATTGGTAACGGATATCGCTGCCTCTACCCGATGATCAAGGTTTCTGACCATCCAGTCGGCTGATGATATGTATACTTTTTCTTTGCCATCGTTGTGAAAGATCATTACTCGCGCATGTTCAAGATATTCGTCTACAATGCTGATGGCGCTAATCGGTATTTTAAATTTTGAATTTTCGACAACGGCGCAAAAAATACCGCGTACTACCATCTTCACCACTACGCCTGCCTGTGCTGCATCATATAATTTTTCAATCAAATCTGCATCACTTAATGAGTTTAATTTTAAAATAATAAACGCTTCTTTATTTGCTTTGGCATTTTTTATTTCCCTGTTTATTAAAGTGGTTAGTTCGTGGCGCATATTGGTAGGGCATACCAGTAAGGTCTGGCAAAGCTTTAGCGGCTCGAACCCCGGCTTTGGGTTTTCAAGAAAATTGAAGATCCTGTTAATGTCACCCATCACATTCTTATTGGCTGTAAGCAGGCAATGATCTCCGTATACACGGGCAGTAGACTCATTTAGGTTTCCTGTACTTACAAAACCGTACTGAATAACCTGGTCTGCCACTCGTTTTCTTATCATGCAAACTTTAGCGTGCACCTTCATATTGTCAACCCCTATTAAAACTTTTACTCCTTCTTCTTCCAGAATTTCTTTCCAGGCAAGATTGGCTTCTTCATCAAAACGCGCCTTTACTTCAAGCATTACAACTACTTCTTTGCCGTTGCGCACAGCATTGATTAAGGCGTTTATAACTTTTGAATTTTTTGCAAGACGATATAAAGTGATTTTGATAACCGTCACATGCGGGTCGATAGCTGCCTCCCGCAATAAATCTATTACTGAGTTGAATGAATGATATGGAAAACTTAGCAGAATATCTTTTTCAAGAATAACATCAGTAACCCTTAGTGAGTGTGACAGTTCCGGATGCATAAAAGGGCTTCGCCTGTGACTTTTGGCATTAAACACGTCAGGAAAGTCCATGAAATGCCTGAAGTTGTGGATGCGTCCTCCTGGTATAATGTTGTCTTTTCTTGACAGGTTTAGTTTTCTAATCAGGTATTCCAACAAACCGGCATCCATTTCTTTGTCATATACAAATCGTACTGTTTTTCCTTTACGCCTGTTTTTGATGCCCTTTTCAATTTTCTGAATTAAAGAAGTAGATATATCGCTGTCTATATCTATTTCAGCATCTTTTGTCACTTTAAAAACGTGCGAGTCGAAATGATCGAAACCGAAATAGGAAAAAATGGATGGCAGATTAAAACGAACAACGTCTTCCATTAAAATGATATATTGCTCACCCGTTATAGAAGGAAGTAGTACAAACCTGCCAAGGGCTCTCGTAGGAATTTCTATTAAAGCATATTTCTGTTCGTAAGCGCTGTTGGTTTTGCGCATTACTACCCCCAAATAAATCGATTTTTCGCGCAGGTAAGGAAATTGGGGAATACTTTCTACCAGCAACGGTATTACATTGCTTCTTACTTCTTCTTCAAAAAACCTTCTTACAAATTGCTGCTGCGAGTCGCTTAGTTGCTTTTCATTTAAGATATAAATTTTCTCATTCTCCAGTTCCAACAGTATACCTTCCCATATACGGTTAAATTCATTTTGCTGTTGCAATACCACCATTTGTATGTCATCAAGAATCGTTTGTGGATTCTCTTCCAGGTGCATATTCTTTTTTCCAATCTGGGTCATCCTTCTTAGCGTCGCAACCCGCACCCTGAAAAACTCGTCGGTATTGTTTGAAAAAATGCCCAAAAAACGAATCCTTTCCTTTAGCGGTACACTTGGGTCATTTGCTTCCTGCAATACTCTTGCATTAAAGCTCAACCAACTAATATCTCTTGCAATAAATTTTTGTTTACTCATGATATTTATTCTTCAAAAAAATCAAAAACGGGGTAATTCTTATGTATTTAGTGAGCGTCTTTGACAACTTCTTTCTAACAGAAAGATTTATGCCATTACCGGCAATGGAATAAAATGCTCGTAGAAGGCCGTTTGTACAATTGCTATATTAACTTACTGTGGCTGTAATGATTATTCCAATTTACATTACACAACTTACATTTTTTTTTAGAAACGATTTCTACCACGGGTGACCCGAAAATTAATATTTAAAGTGAAAAAGACAAAGTATATGAAGTGTGTTTTGTGTACAAAATGTAGTGCAAAAAGCACAACGGGCACTTCTGCAAATCGATGCACTGCTTTTAATGTTTTACACACTTACTGCTATAATAAACGAAATATATTTGCGAACATTATTGTCCTTAAATAAATAACTCTTTCTAAAATTGTATGGATAACAAAAAGAAATACCTGTTTTTATTTTTGCTTGTGTCAGTCTTAAGTAGGGCGTTGCCACAAAAAATAGTAAAGGTGTTGACCGTTCCGGGAAAGGACGCGTATACCAACATTAATAAAAGCGGAAATACAGTATTGCCAAGCGGCCGCTATGTTACTCCCGCCGGGCAAACGATCCAGATAACACACGATCCTTTTGGTATGGCAGTGTCTCCGGATGGCACTAAAACTGTAACCCTGCACAATGGCGTATTTACAATCATCAACAATACAACCTTAGATAACATACGCGTTCCTTCTTATGACAGTGTCATTCGATCTCCTTTTTCAAACGGCTCTTTCTTAGGGGTCGCATTTTCAGCCGATTCCAAAACTGTTTATTTAAGTGGAGGTGACAATGGTGCTATAGTTGTGTACGATATAGAAAAACTTACCAGGGTAGATTCTATATCCCTTAATGGAAAAGTAGCGGATGCTGAGTATAACGACAGTTTTACCGCTGACCTTTTGCTAAACAACGATGAGCACGAATTGCTTGTGCTCGACAGAGGCAACTTTCGCCTTGTTCGCATAGACCTCTACACCAGAAAAATAAGTGCTTCTATAAAAACAGGCAGACAACCATTTGGCCTGGCCGTTAGCCCCGATCATAAAACCGCTTTTGTAGCTAATGTGGGCGTGTACGATTATCCTCTTTTAACAGGCCTTACCGACAGAAATAAGGACAGTGCATTACTGCCCTTCCATCCGTATGCAGATAATACAAAGGAATCAATCAACGGGTATGAAGCTGATGGTAGAAAGATCCCGGGTGTTGGCAGTCCGCTCGCTGCTGAGGCAATGAGTGTTTATGCCATTGACTTAGCTGCCAATACCGTAACCGACGTATTTAAAACCGGATTCCAAGTGGGCCAGATGATTGAAGGCGCGACGGTGGTCGGTGGGGCAAGTCCAAATTCAATAGCGGTCGGTAGCAGATATGCTTACGTGAGCAATGCCACAAACGATAATATTTCTGTAATTGATTACATCAATCATAAAGTTGTCTCGCAAATTCCAATTAAGGTCGATCCTTTAATTGATGCGTATCGTGGACTGTTGCCTTTTGGCGTTTGCCTGAGCAAAGATGAAAAAACATTGTATGTAGCCTTATTAGGATTTAATGCTGTTGCGGTCATTGATCTTGAGAAAAAAGCAACAAAGGGATTAATTCCGACAGGGTGGGGACCGGCACGTGTTCAATTGAGCAAAGATGAAAAGGAAATGTACGTGATTACCTGCCGCGGCTACGGCGCCGGACCAAATGGAGGTGAAGGTTTTGTTGAACCGGTGCAGGGAACGTATATCGGAGACATTCAATTAGGTACTTTTCAAAAAATTGCAGTACCAGATGCGAAGGCGTTAAGTGCCTATACAAAACAAACTATCAACAACACCTTTGTACAGATACAAATGCAAGATAAAGCGGCGAATCCTGTTCCTCTATTGCCAGGTCTGCGAAATAGTCCAATCAAATACATTGTTTACGTTACAAAAGAAAACCGAACATACGACGAGGTAATGGGACAGCTAACAACGGGCAAAGGAGATTCATCATTGGCAAGATATGGTGTAAGAGTCGCTCTGGGTGTTGATTCTGAGAATGTAAAGCGTGCCGACGTGTCGCCAAACCATCTTAAAATAGCAAAAGAATTCGCCTTTGCGGATAACTTCTATTGCGACAGCGATGCATCTATTCATGGTCATCATTGGATGATGGGAGTGATACCTAATGAGTGGGTAGAGACAAACTCAAGCGTAGATAAAAAGGCGAAAATATTTTCAAGAGCATCAGGTAGAAGGTATCCTGGTTCAACAGGTAGTATCGATCCTGAAGATTATGCAGAAAGAGGAGGCTTGTGGGAAGCATTAGAAAGAAGTAAAGTGTCTTTTTACAACTTCGGTGAAGCCAACGAAACGGCTCACGTGCGGGAAGAGTGGATGGACACCGCAACAGGCGCTGCACACCGGGTAATGGTACCTATGCAAAAGGCACTTTGGAGCAGAACAAGCCATGACTATGCAGGCTTCAATACCAACATTCCTGACCAGTTTAGAATGGAACAGTTTGAGAGAAATTTCACTAGGATGTGGTTAAAGGGTAAAAGCGAAATGCCACAACTTGTAACCATCCAGGTGCCAAACGATCATACTGCAGCAGTAAGACCTGCAGACGGCTATCCTTATCGGCATTCTTTTATGGCAGATAACGATCTTGCCGTAGGAAGAATTTTACATTTTTTATCGCGCACCCGTTACTGGAAAAATATGTTGGTTGTTATTACTGAAGACGATCCGCAGGGAGGCGTTGACCACATAGACGCACATAGAAGCATACTAATGTTGGCAGGGCCATATGTTAAAAGAGGCTACACATCTCATACCCATGCAAACTTTGGCTCCATCTTAAAAACGGTTTATAACATTCTAAATGTTCCTTACGTAAATCAATACGATGCTACAGCTTCCGGTTTACAAGACTTCTTTACAGGCAAACCTGATTATACTCCGTATACTTTGGTAATGCCTTCTAAAAGTGTATTTGATCCCGCGAATGCAATGAAACGCTACAACCGCAATATTAATTGGCGTACAATAATGAAAGGGCCTGAGATGGATGATGAGGATGAGCAGCGCAAAGACCATTATGATGGCAAAAAGCGGTAAACAAATCTGTACAGGTTCAACAATTAATTGCTGTTTCGATTTATAGGCAGGGCATAAAAAGTAGGATGTTAAGACCTACTTTCTATGCCCTGTTGATTTCTACATAATCCACTCTGCACCGAAGTAAGGGTGAAGCACTTTTGGCAGCATTATTCCTTCCCCTAACTGATTATTCTCTAACAGGGCAGCAACAATTCGTGGCAATGCCAAAGAACTGCCGTTTAAACTATGTGTAAGCTGGGTTTTGCCATTTGCATCTTTAAAACGGCATTTAAGCCGGTTTGTCTGAAAGTTTTCAAAATTACTTACGCTACTTACCTCCAGCCACCGTTGCTGTGCTGCGCTGTAGACTTCGAAGTCGTAAGTAATGGCGCTTGAAAAACTCAAATCTCCTCCACACAACCGTAAAATGCGATAGGGTAATTCAAGGGTTTGCAACAGCGCTTCAACATGTGCTACCATTGCATCGAGTGCCTCATAACTTTTTGCAGGATGTACGATCTGTATAATTTCTACTTTCTCAAACTGGTGCAAACGATTGAGCCCCCTAACATCTTTACCATAACTTCCGGCTTCACGCCTGAAGCAAGGAGAATACGCTGTCATCTTAATGGGCAGTTCATCCTCCTTTAAAATCGTATCCCGGTATACATTTGTTACAGGTACTTCTGCTGTCGGGATGAGGTAGAAGTTATCTGCCGTGGCATGGTACATCTGTCCTTCTTTATCAGGCAGTTGGCCAGTGCCATATGCGCTCTCTTCGTTTACCATAAAAGGTGGCAGGTATTCAAGATAACCTGCTGCAGTATTAAAGTCTAAAAAATACTGCACAAGTGCCCGCTGTAGTTTTGCCCCTTTGCCTGTGTAAACAGGAAATCCGCTTCCGGTAATTTTTGTTCCCAGTTCAAAATCTATCAGTTTATATTTTGTCGTTAGCTCCCAATGAGGCATGGCTCCTGGCGGCAGCGATGGTTTGGCTCCCCCTTCGTGTACGACTTCATTATCTTCAGGCGTTTTGCCTTTTGGTACGGTTGCTGCCGGCAGGTTGGGTATTAAAAGTAATTGCGCTCCCAGTCTTTTTTCTACCTCCGCCATTTGCACTTTTAGCGGTTCGATGGTTATTTTAAGCGATGCCACTTCTGTTTTTAAGCTATCAGCCTTTTCTCTTTCACCTTGTTTAATACACGCGCCAATTTCTTTAGACGCGCTGTTGATCTTTGCCTGCGTGTTATCAAACTCAGCCTGCAGTCTTTTTCTTTCATCATCCAAAGCAATCACTTCATCCACTAATTCAGGCTGATGAAAGTTCTTTACCGCCAATTTTTCCAAAACATTATCACGATGTTGACGGATGTAACTAATCTGGAGCATAGGTAAAAAAATTTGCGGCAAAGATAACAGTTGAGTTTTTGTAACTGTTACTCAATCCGCAATAGAAGACAAACAATATCTCTATTACAATATCAGCTAACGTTATCCACCTTGTCAATTCAATCACGCGGCCCAGGTTCAACATTTAAAGCTCTTTCAAAAACCATTTAAATGAATTATTTGAAAAGCAAGTAATTGTTGCCATTATTGATTTACCCCCTATTTCAGGCAAAACGGTTTTAGTAGTTAATTATATTATTTTTGTTTGATGAGGTACCGAATTGTCCTTTCTTTTTTCTTTTTGTGTTGTTTTAAATGCTACAGCCAGGAAAAATTCACTTTACAGCAATGTATTGACTTTGCAATAAAGAATAACGTGTCTGTAAAGCTGGCAGACGTGCAGGCAAGACTATCAACTATTACTGCTACACAAAGCAGTATGACGCGTTATCCAAATCTTACAGGAAATGTAAACAGTGCCTACCAGCATGGTCTTACCACCAACCCCACCACCAATATACTTGAGAGCGCCAGCTATCTTTCGGGCAGCATGAATGTGCAGGCCAGTTATAATATTTTTAACTGGAGTGCAAGGAAGAATACGATTGCTGCAAATAATCTTTATAAAAAGGCCGACGAAGTAGGCATTGACAAAGCGCGAAACGACGCGTCACTTGCTGTTGCGAATGCTTTTTTACAAGTGATGCTGCGGCGCGAACAGGCCAGGATTAGTGAAGTACAAATGAACCAGTCAGCATCGCAGTTGGAAAATACAAGAAAGCTGGTCAATGCAGGAAGTGTACCTGAATTAAATGCAGTTCAACTTGAAGCTCAGCATGCAAAAGACAGTTCAGCGCTGCTACAAGCACAGGCGCTAATAGAGCAGTCGTTGATCAATTTGAAAGCCTACATGAATTACGATTTCTCTCAGCCTTTCGATATCGCTGCTCCCCCCTTAGATGCCATTCCGCTTGATAATCTTAGCGACCTGCAACCTGAAGCAGTATATACCCTGGCGGTAGAGAGTCAACCGCTGCAAAGAGCATATAAACTTAGAATTGAAGCAGCCCTCAAACAATCGATTGCTGCGCGATCGTATATGTATCCCAGCCTATCTGCTTTCGGCGGGATGACGACCAGTGCTATCAACATACACAAGCCGGTCTTTGGGCTATTACCAGACCAGCAGACCGCGTCATACATAACGATGAATGGCAGCAAATTTCCTGTTTACGCACCTTCTTATGGCATTACAGGATACAATGGTATTCCCATTTTTAACCAGCTAAACAACAACTTCGGCCAGAACGTGGGATTGAGCTTAAACTTTTCAATTTTTAATGCTTACACCTCTCGTACCCAGTGGGAAAGAACAAAAGCGAATGTGAACCAGCTGCAATTGCAGAACGAACAGGAAAACTTGAACTTAAAGGCGAACATCTACAATGCTTACCAGGATGCTTTTTCATCTTTTCAAAAATACAATGCCTCAAAAAGAACGGTTGAGTATTCGCAGAAAGCCTTTGACATGGCTAAAAAAAGGTACGACATCGGGCTGCTGGGTACGCTTGATTTTATAATCACTCAGAATAATCTTTATCTTGCTCAAATAGATGAGATCAGCAGTCATTACGATTTTGTTTTTAAAATGAAAGTTCTTGAGTTTTATAAAGGACAAGGAATAAAATTGTAGCTGCTCTCTATCACCCCTTAAAAACAAATTGTCAGGTATGAATAAAAAACTGATATGGCTAATTGGCGTGCTTGTATTGCTGATTGTAGTAATGGTTGTTTTAAAAAAGAAAGGTATAATAGGAGCTGAAACGGGCATTAAAGTAACTACAGAAAAGGTTGTAAAACGTACCATTACCGAGACTGTAAATGCAAGTGGTAAAGTTTATCCCGAGATAGAAGTAAAAGTTAGCCCTGATATCAGTGGCGAAATTGTACAGCTAAACGTAGCAGAGGGTGATAGCGTACGTAAGGGTCAGGTGATAGCGCGCATTTACGCCGACATATACAATAGCCAGAGAGATCAGGCAGCGGCCGGAGTAACCCAATCACAGGCGCAGGTATTAAACTCCCAGGCACAATTAGGTGCATTAAAAGCAACATTAGACCAGGCAGAAGTAACGTATAAAAGACAGAAGCAACTGTTGGACGACAAAGTTATTTCACGTGCCGAATTTGAACAGGCAGACCAGACAATGAAAACGGCACACGCAAACTATAATGCTGCCCTCGAGGGAATTAGGGGCACACAGGCATCTGTGCAAAGTGCGCGCGCCCAACTAATGAGAGCCAATAAAGACGTTGGAAGAGCAACTCTTATTGCACCGATGGATGGTGTAGTAAGTTTGCTGGCAGTTAAAAAAGGCGAAAGGGTTGTAGGTACAGCTCAGATGGCAGGAACCGAGATGTTAAGGGTGGCAGACATGAGTGTGATGGAAGTAAAAGTGAATGTAGGAGAAAATGATATACCTAAAGTTCACTTGAATGATAGTGCTTTAATTGAGGTGGACGCTTACACAAATAGAAAGTTTAGGGGAATAGTTACAAAAATTGCAAGCAGCAACACTACTGCCGGCAACGCTACTCAATCTTCGGCAGGCACTGATGTTACGAATTATGAAGTTCACATAAGATTGTTGCCAGAGAGTTACCAGGATTTACTGGCAGAGGGCAAGTCGAAGGCTTCTCCATTCAGACCGGGTATGAATGCAAGTGCAGACATTCAAACTAAAACGCATAAAGATGTGCTGGCAGTGCCTATTAACGCAGTTACAACAAGAGATAAAAACGGCGACAAAAAAAATACAGGCAAGGATGGAGCCGGCACTGAAAATAATAACAATGCAAGTAGTTCTTCTGGCAACACCGAGGACATTGAAGAGGTGGTTTTTTTGCTTCAGCCAGACAAGACAACTGTTAAAAAGGTAAAAGTAAGAACAGATATACAAGACGTTAATTATATAGAAATCTTAGGTGGACTGCAAGGTGCCGAGGAGGTAATCACAGGGCCTTATAATGTTGTAAGCAAAACGCTGAAAGATGGAGATAAAGTACAAGTGGTCACCAGGGAACAACTTTTTGAAGGTGAAAAGGCGAAATCATAACAAGCACAAAGCTTTACTGCTACCTCAGTTCGCATCAGTAGTGTTTTGTATGTTTGTCTAATATTTAAAGCTATTCAATGCAATTTGGAATATTAGGTAGCGGAAGCTGGGCAACGGCGCTTGCAAAAATACTTACCGACAATAATAATGCTATTCATTGGTGGATCCGAAATAGTAGTACAATAGATCATTTACAGCAGCGACGGCACAATCCTCACTACCTAAGTTCTGCGTATTTTAATACTTCATTACTTACATTAAAAAATGACATTACTGAGGTAATAAATGCCTGCGACGCACTTGTTATCGCAGTTCCGTCGGCATTTGTAGAAACTGCGTTGCAAAACGTTTCGCCAGAAAGTTTCAAAGGCAAAAAAGTGGTCTCGGCAATTAAGGGAATTCTTCCCTCATGCAATCAATTGCTAAACGATTATTTGTATGAGCATTTTAACTTGCCCATTGCTGATTACTTTACAGTACTTGGTCCGTGCCATGCAGAGGAAGTGGCATCTGAAAAGCTTTCATATCTCACTTTTTCCGGCATTGATGAAAAAATGGCTGCGTGTTTAGGCAATCATTTTCATACAGAATATTTAAACACTGTTGTAAACCAGGATGTAATTGGTGTACAATATGCCGCCGTCTTGAAAAACATTTATGCACTTGGCGCTGGCATTGCACATGGTTTGGAATACGGTGATAATTTCTTAAGCGTTTACATTGCAAACGCAGCGGATGAAATGGTTTCTTTTTTAAAAAAGGTGGTGGGCAGTAATGTCTGCAGCCAGGTCAACTATGCTTCATCCGTTTATCTTGGCGATCTTTTGGTTACCTGCTATAGCCTTTATAGCCGCAACCGTACGTTTGGAAACATGCTAGGCAAAGGTTACTCAGTAAAGTCGGCCCAGCTTGAACTAAATATGGTCGCTGAGGGTTTTAATGCAAGTAAATGCATGTATATAACCAACCAGAAAGTTGGGGCTAAAATGCCGATAGCAAAAACAATTTATGAAATCTTATGGCAACATCTACCGGCAGAGGAAGGGTTTAGAAGAATTGAACAAATTTTATTGTAGCAACCCTCGGTTTATTCTCTTGCCATCTACTATTAGCTACAATACAAAGAAATCCGCAGCGATCCCGTCGGCCAATAGTTTTCCTTGTGAGGTAGTTTTTAAACAATCATTTTCTAAACTTAAATGTGCGCGTTCAATGTGAGCAATAGCTGTTTTTAAAACAAGTTGCTGTTTATCCTCTCCATAATCTTTCAATACTTTCTGCAACGACAATCCTTCCATGGTTCTAAGGCTGGTCATAATATATTCATTTAATTGTTGCTCTTTAGTCAATACTTCTTCTTCCATCGGAATGGTACCTCTTGAAATGCTTTGAATATAGAGCGCGTTGTTGGCAATATTCCATTGCCGGCTGTTCCCGTTAAAAGAGCGAGCCGAAGGGCCAAGGCCGAGATATGGCTTTCCCTGCCAATAACTGCTGTTGTGTTTGCTACGAAAACCTGGTTTAGCAAAGTTAGAAATCTCGTAATGATCGTACCCCTTGTCTTTCGTCCATTCCATTAATTGTTCAAAATGTCTTGCCTGTTTTTCCGGGTCAACCGGTGCCAGGGCTTGCTGCTGTATCAATTTATCGAGCGCTGTTTTTGGCTCAACCGTTAAAGCATAGCACGACAAGTGGGGGATTTGATGGCTCATAGCAGTAGCCACATTTTTCTTCCAGTTTTCGTCGCTGAGTGTAGGTGTTCCATAAATTAAATCAATCGTTAGGTTATAGAACCCTGCATCTTGAGCAAGTTGAATACAGTTGGTAGCTTGCTGTGCACTATGGGCACGGTTCATCCATTTAAGGTCTTCCTCAAAGAAAGATTGCACGCCGATACTGAGGCGGTTGATGCCAATCTCTTTCCACTCCTGCAGTTTTTCAACAGATATGTCATCGGGGTTTGCTTCAAGTGTAATCTCTGCACCAGGCTCTACAACAAATGTTTGCATCAATGCCGCAACAATTTTATCAATGTCGGCCGACGGCAAAATAGAAGGGGTTCCTCCTCCAAAATAGATCGTCGTTACGGGTTCGGAAAAGTATGTTTTTCTCAGCTTAATTTCTTGTAATAGTGCCTTTACAAAACCTTCCTGCAAGCGGCTTGATGTTGAAAAATGGAAGTTGCAGTAGTGGCAGGCTTTTCTGCAAAAAGGGATATGAATATAAACACCTGCCATGTAAGCCAGAACTTTTGTAAAATTGTTTAATTAAATGGCGAAGTTAACCAGATATAAAGTGATTGCAGTGTTAGGCGTGTTAATGTCTATAGGCTGTTTTTCTTCTTTGATAGCGCAGTCCAATTACAAGCTCGTAATATTTCCAATAGACAGAGACAGCAGTTTTTCAATCGGAAGCATTGGTATCAAAACATCTTTTTTGAGTGAACTGGATTGCAGTCAATACCTTGGCAAACTACCAGCGCTCTTACAATCAAAAGGGTACATCGCTTCGTCTGTTGATAGCGTTACTGTTACCGACCAACATACAGTTGTCTATCTGTTTCTTGGTGAGCAATACAAGTATTTAAATATTCGGATACGCGAACAGGATAAGTCCTACTTACAGCAGATGGGGTGGGATGAAAAAGGTTTTAAAAAAAAGCCGCTTCGTTTGGAAGACTATAAAATTATCAGCGATAAATTGTTGGATGATTTTGAAAATTCGGGCTATCCCTTCGCGAAAGTTTTTCTTGATAGTGTTGCCATTAAGGGAAATGAAATAGCGGCGGTATTAAACATTGATAAGGGCTTTCCCTACCATGTGGACAGCATAAGAATGTACGGTCCTGCAAAAATTTCACGAAACTTTATTCACCGCTATTTAAATATCGAAAGAGGTTCTCTTTACAGCAAAGCCCGGTTCGAGAAGATAGATCAGCGGCTTCTGGAGTTGCCCTATCTGCAACAGGCTCAACCCTGGGATATAACAATGCTAAACACTGGAAGTCTTGTTAACCTTTACCTGCAGCAGAAGAAAAGTAATCAGATAAATGTGCTTGCTGGCTTTTTGCCCTCGAACCAGCAACTGGGAGGCAAATTACTTTTAACCGTCGATGCAAATCTGCAACTGCAAAATGCTTTTGGAGGCGGTGAAAGCTTTGGTTTGATTTGGCAGCAAATTCAGCCCGGATCTCCAAAGCTTCATCTGCAATTTACTCAACCCTATATGTTTAATTCTCCTTTAGGAGTCGATTTCCTTTTCGAACTTAATAAAAGGGATTCGAGTTTTTTAAACATCAATGGGCAACTCGGAATGCTTTACATGCTTTCACCAAACAAAACCGGTAAAGTAATACTGCAAACACAGCAAACGAATGTGTTGCAGTTAGATACAATGGTTATAAAGTCAACCAAACGACTGCCAGACATCGCCGATGTCAGCTCTTTAAATCTTGGTATTAACTACGAGGTGTCTAATACTGATTATAAATTCAATCCGAGGCGAGGTAATGAGTTTGCTCTTTTTGCTTCCGTCGGCAACAAGACCATCAGAAAGAACAATGCGATTACACAAATCAAAGACAGCTCCTTTAATTACAGCCAACTATACGACTCGATTAGGTTAAAAACATACCAGGTTAGGATAAATGTAAAAGCAGCACATTATTTTAAAACTGGTAAACAAACTGCGTTAAAAGCAGGAGTTAATGCTGGCTGGTATCAGAGTCCAACTTCTTTTAGAAATGAACTTTTTCAAATAGGCGGTTACCGGCTGTTAAGAGGTTTTGATGAAGAAAGTATTTATACAAACCGGTATACGGTGGGCACGTTAGAGTATCGGTACCTGGTGGGTCTCAACTCTAATTTTTTTGTATTCTCCGATGTTGGCTATAGTAGCAACAACATTACTAAACAATTAAATAGTTATGTTGGTGTCGGCGGCGGTCTTTCATTTGAGACGAAGGGTGGTATCTTCAATATTAGTTATGCAGTAGGCAAAAGAAATGATTTTAATCTCGATATCAAACAATCAAAGATCCATTTTGGATACGTCAGTATTTTTTGAGGCAACAATATTTTGTAGGATTTGATCGGTGAAACAAACCATGATGGCTTAATAAGTAAGATTTTTCCTTGTCATTGCACTAAGATATTTTTGCCCGACTAAAACTGTTGATTGAAAAAACTTCTTTTCATATTATTGCTGTCGGTTATTACCTCAATGTCTTGGGCCCAAACCGACACCAGTATTCAACAGGATCAACGGCAAGCCGACACAATAGTGCGTTTAAAACCTGCGGCAGTGCCAAAGCGTATAAAAAAGCGCGTTTCAATAGACTCTTTAAAAAGAAAAAGGTTTTTAGATAGTTTATTAGTTGCTAGCAATGCTTTAAAGAAAGACACTAACAGCCTTGTCGTTCATGACACTACCCAACGCGTTACTGCTGATACTATTAAAAAGGCAGTGAGTGCAGTAGTTATAAAAAAACCAATAGACTCAATCTATCGAAAGCTACTTGATAATCCCTTTTTAAGAAGTAAATCCAAGCCTATATTTCTTGTTATTAATGAGCGAAAAAGAACATCAAAAGACGAAATGTTTTATTTACTGGCGGGGCTTTTATTGCTTTTGGACTTTATAAAACTTGTATTTAGCAAATACTTTCTCAACATTTTCAGACTATTTTTTCAGCCATCGTTTCGCCAAAAGCAAACGCGTGAGCAGCTACAGCAAGGTAACCTTCCATCACTGTTGCTTAATTTGTTTTTTGTATTGTCTACGTC
>JALYZZ010000401.1 GCA_030948675.1 Bacteroidota bacterium
CTTATCGGCAGCGGTGTTCAGACATACTACGTCACTCGAAACCACTATGATATGTTGCGAAAGTTTGTAGGGCTGAAAATGGGATCATTACGACTTGTAAATAAAGAGCCCTGATACAGATATAGAAGAGGGTGCTTCGACACTTATACTAAGAATGAGCCATGTGTTGTGGTGGGCCTATTGTTGTGTAGAAGACGGCCAAAATGATGGATAAAAAAAACTGAAAAGGTTAGTAAATTTTAGCTGAATTCTATCATCTTTTACTTGAAAGAATGCTGATTTTCTCAATACTCCAGCCTTTTGCAGCCGATTGCAAATCCCGGAAACATTTGTACCAATAATGAAATACATGATAGTGGATGTTATGTTGCTCACAGTAGGCCTTTTGAGAGAGGCCACTTCCCTGCCACTTGCTAATAATATTGAACATCTGCTCCCTGACGTGAACATTTTTTTGCATAAATTTTTATTGGCAAAATAACAGCAGGTTTAAAAGGGGAACAATATGTACTTAGTGGAATGCTTACGTTGTAAAAGCTCAGCCTACGGCTGTTACCCCTTCAAACACTAATACTTCTGATAAGGTACTGGAAACAGATGCCAAGGGGAGAACAGTTTATGAAGGAAAAAAAGGTGGAAAATATTATATAAATAAGAACGGCAACAAAACATATATTAAGCACTAATCATAATGAGGGTTGCCTTTTTCTTTCAAAGTTCTCTCATTTATAAAATCATTTTACGTCATCCTGCTGTTGGTTTTTACCCATTGTGGTGTGTGAAAATCATATACCTCCACTTCTCTAGAACCTAACAATTAGAATCGGGTAACAGGTCAACTTCTTAAAACAGCAGAATGGTGCTTCTGTTGATCAGTCTTGGAAAAATTAGCCAATTTATAAAAAATCTTCTTTAATTAGAGCACAAGAGGCGATTGAGCTATTACGATGCTTTCACTTCGCTACAGGAGAAGTGCAAGCTTTAAACAAGCGATTTAACTTCATTTTCTGCCTATTGAAATTATAAAATAAAAGCTAAAATCAGTATACATTAATGGGTCGGGGCAATCGGTTGCGGTTAGGAAATTACCTTCAATTATTTATATCTTCCTATATGAGAGAATTTTAGATTAGCTCTAAAGTACATTAGAATTTTCTTCTATAACTAATACATCGGTTTCTGTTGATCTCCGAAATAAATCGCCTCCTGCACCCGGATCAAGCAATGATAGTAAATAAATGCTTTGTTAGATATTATTCTTTTTATCCTTAATAGAAAATATTTGCTATTTTCCCCCAGGACTTTAAAAAGGATTAAATAGATAAAAGCAACTTTTTGAAGGCAGTTGATCTCTTCTTTTATTTACAAATGGTGTGCTATTAAATCAATACAAATTCTACATTGCTTCCTCGAAATTTCATCAGTAATATTTGTAAAGGGTTGTCATTTTCTTTGGCGCTTGTGCTGATGTGCGCTTCAGTTCAAAGCCAGGATTTTTCTAACAAGGGTAAAGACTTCTGGATAGGATATGGGAATCATGTAAGAATGTTTGATCCACGCCTAATACCTCCCACTACTACTTGTTATCAATCAGGCAATGCTCAAAACTGCCCAGAAAAGATGCAGGTCTATATTACCTCAGATATAAATACTTCGGGCTTAATTGAAATTGCTTCAATAGGTTTTAGTCAGGCATACACTGTCACTGCAAATCAAATTACTACAATAGATATTCCACGTTCTGCGGCCTTAGCTGATGAAGGACTTTATAATACCGGTATTCATGTAACTTCTGTAGCACCCGTTGTAGTGTATAGTTTTATCTACGTAAGTGCAATATCCGGTGCTACACTTTGTTTGCCAACTAATGTATTAGGAAAGGATTACTACTCTATCAATTATGATCAGTTATCCAATGAAGCAAATTCATATTCCTATTTTTTCGTGGTGGCCACAGAAGATAATACAACAGTTGAAATTACGCCTACCCAAACAACAAAGGGGAAAAGGCCTGCCAACCAAACATTTACCGTTCCTTTAAATAAGGGTCAAATTTATCAAGTGCTGGCAACAGGAGACTTAACAGGTTCAATCATTAAATCGGTTAGTACAGCAACCAGCGGATGTAAAAAAATTGGTGTTTTTTGTGGCAGTGGAAAGATATCTATAGGTTGTACAAATAGCCCGGGTTCCTCAGACAATTTATATCAGCAAGTATACCCAACAAGCACCTGGGGAAAGAAGTTTTTAACTGCACCATCGACCAATAATATCACTGTATCTAATTTTCAAACAAACTTTTTTCGAATAATAAGACCAGACGCATCAGCGACAGTTAAGTTGAATGGTTCAACTCTACCATCTTCATATTTTACTAATGGCTTTTATTATCAGTTTAGTTCTAATTCCACTAATTATATTGAGTCTGACAAACCCATTTTAGTTGTTCAGTATTTTACTACCAGCAGTAATCCGTCTAACTGCGGGAATAGCGGACTCGGAGACCCGGAAATGATTTATTTAAACCCGGTAGAACAAACCATTTCAAGTGTTACGTTAAATTCGATGCAGCCTTCATCCGGTACTAATATCAGTATTCATTTTATAAATATAGTTGTAAAAAATAGTGGTTCTGCCATAAATAGTTTTCGAATAGACGGAGTAAGTTATGCGTCATCATTTCAGGTTTTTGCACAAGATCCAAACTATTCTTATGCCCGCATCAACGTACCAAGTGGCACTCACAACTTATATTGTGATTCTGGTTTTAATGCCATTGCTTATGGTTTCGGAGCAGCTGAATCGTATGGGTATTCTGCCGGAACTAATATTAGAGATTTGTATCAATTTGTTACTCTGCAAAACCAATACGCCACAACCAACTTCCCTGCTACGTGTAGAAGTATTCCTTTTAAGTTTTCCATTACTTTGCCTTATGAACCTACATCTCTGACATGGGATTTTGGTAACAATCCAAATCTTTCGCCAAACACTACTGTTGTAAACAATGTACCTGTTCGGGATAGTATTTTTACCCGCGATGGCAAAACACTGTACGTTTACATCTTACCTTCTCTATATCGTTTCACTTTAGCAGGAATTTATCCCGTTAAAGTAATTGCTAACAACACGACTTCTGATGGATGCAGCGGTGTTCAGGAAATTAATTTTGATGTAAATGTGTTTGATCCTCCCCTTGTTAATTTTAGTATTGCAAATAATGGCTGTCTTTCTGACTCGATGAGCTTTTCCGATTCAACAAATGGAAACCCCAGACCGGTAACAAGATGGAAATGGGACTTTGGCGACAACACAAGTGACAGTGTAAAGAACCCATTAAAAACTTATACTAATCCCGGATCCTATAACGTGAAGCTGAGGGCGATAACAGATGTAGGCTGCGTGGCTGATACAACAAAAATCATTTCTATTTCTCCCCGGCCTATTGCCAGGTTTGGCGTTACTGGCACCCCTTGCATCAATAGCAACCTCTCTTTTTCAGATACCTCAACAGTTTCTTCAGGCACTATTGTTAAGTGGTATTGGGATTTTGGAAACGGCAAATCTCTCGTTTCTACTAATAACAGCGCTCAAACCAGCACTTACTCTAACGTTGGAACGTATACAGTTTCATTACAGGTAGAGACCAGTACCGGATGTAAGAGCACTGTTTATGGCAAACAAATTGTAATCCATCTTAACCCGATTGTAAAATTTTCTCTGCCGATTGTTTGCCTTCCCGCCGGAGCTGCCCAGTTTATGGACTCTTCTACCATTGCGGACGGTACCGCAGCTGCATTTTCTTATCAGTGGCAGTTCGGCGATAATGTGGTGAGTACAATAAAAAATCCTACTCATACATATGCTTCCGCGGGTCCTTTTTCGGTTAAGCTTTCGGTTACATCCGCAGTTGGTTGTATTAGCGATACTACTGAACAATTAACTTCGATATATCCTCAGGCTAAATCAAATTTCTCTGTGCTTCCCGAAGTTTGTTTGCGTGATACAACGCGATTTAGAGATCAAAGTAATGGTAGTGGAAATACCATTATCGGCTGGCGATGGAATTTTGGCGATAACAAAACTGACACTGTTCAAAATCCTTCTCATAAATACACTACGGCCGGAACTTTTAAAGCCTCATTATTTACCATTACAGACAAGGGTTGTGTAAGTGACACGTTTAGTGTAAGTACCGTTGTAAATCCCCTTCCTGTCAGTGACTTTTCACTTTCGTTCCCACTGTGTGCCGCAAAAGACGTAACGATAACAGATAAGTCTGTCGCCAATGCCGGAAGTATAAATAACTGGTTTTGGAATTTCGGTGATAACACTACTATATCTTATATCAATGCAAACCCTTTTAATAAAAAGTATGACACTGCAGGAACATATACTATTAAGACTTCTGTGAAAACTGATAAGGGTTGTAAAAGTGATACGCTTACAAAAGTTATTACAATTAATTTTGTGCCTGTAGTAAACTTCACTATGCCCCAAGTGTGTTTGGCAGATGCTTTAGCCCAGTTTAAAGACAGCACGACCCTGGCTAATAGTGTGATCAATAATGCTTCTTATTTATGGGGTTTTGGGGATACGAATGCAAGCACAGGAAATCCCAATTCATCTGTCGCGAAAAACCCCTCTCATAAATATACTGCAACAGGATTTTATAACGTATCGCTTGCTGTCACTTCTAATAATGGTTGCACAGCCAGTGCAGTAAAACAATTTACAGTCAACGGCAGTGTTCCCATTTCCAGTTTTACCGTTTTAAAAAGCAGTGCATTGTGCAGCAATACTGCTGTTCAAATTCAAAATACTTCGACTGTAGACTTTGGTGGAATTACAAAAGTTGAAATTATTTGGGATGCTTTAAATGCCCCTGCCAGTGTCGTAACTGATAGTTTTCCTGTATTCAATAAAATCTATTCGCATAACTATCCTGTGTTGCAAAACACTAAAACCTACCAGGTAAAGTTCAGAGCTTTCTCAGGTATTAGTTGTGCGAATGAGAGTATAAAAACAATAACAATCAATGCAAGCCCTGCGGTTACGTTTGCTATCATTCCAGGCATTTGCTTCGATGCAACCGCAAGACAAATAACGCAGGCTAGTGGTGGAGTAGTTACTGGTTCAGGCGTTTATTCCGGCAACGGCGTATCCCCATCAGGTTTGTTTACTCCTGCAATTGCAGGAGTAGGTACGCATAGTATACATTACCTGTATACATCAGACCAGGGTTGCAAAGATTCATTAGATAAAACGATAACAGTTTGGCCTTCGCCCACTGCTCAATGGAGTTACAGCTCTCCTACATGTGTCAGTAATGCAATTACTTTTACTGATAGTTCGGTTGCAAATTTTAGTAAAATCATTGTTTGGAACTGGAACTTTGGGGACAGTACCACCGCTACCTACAATACATCGAAATCTTTTCCAAAAACTTACTCTGCTATTGGAAGCTACGCGGTAACGTTACAGGTTAAGACAGATAGTGGATGCCTGAGTGTACCTGTAAAACAAATCGTTGTCATTAACCCTTTGCCTACAATTAATTTTTCTCTACCTAATGTTTGTTTACCAAACGGTCAGGCCACTTTTAATAATTTATCTACAATAAGCGACAATACTCAAAGTCAGTTTAGTTATCTCTGGAATTTCTCTGATCCTAATGATCCTTCCACTTCGGTTCAACAAAATGGTGTTCATAGATACTCGACTACTGGCCCTTTCAAAGTTAAGCTTATAGTTACTTCTTCCAATGGTTGTATTGACTCAAGTTCAAAAATGCTGACCACAGTTTATCCGCAGCCGAAAGCGGACTTTACTGTCTCACCTGCTGATTCATGCCTCGGTGGCACTTTTGATTTTACCGATAAAAGTAATGGCCTTACGGGAAGTGTTACTGCGTGGCAATGGAACTTTGCCGACGGTACCAGTTCAACGCTGCAAAATCCAGCAAGAAAATTTACTGCTGCGGGCAAGTATGATGTCGCGTTATTCATTACCAACCAACAAGGATGCATCAGTGACACTGCAATAAAAACGGTAAATGTTTATGCATATCCAAGTGTAAATGCAGGCCCCGATATGTTTATTCTAGAGGGTGGTAATTCTCTATTGAATGCCAGTGCTGTAGGCACCAACTTGAAATACAATTGGACCCCTGCTACTTACCTTGATAATACGGTTGTTTTAAAGCCAATAACTACACCGTTGGACGACATCACTTATCGCTTGACAGTAATCGGGATCGGAGGATGCAGCAACTATGACGAGGTCTTTATAAAAGTCTTAAAGTCACCCACTATTCCAAATGCTTTTTCACCTAACGGTGATGGTATAAATGATGTGTGGATTATTAAATATTTGCAATCGTATCCCGGCAGTACGGTTGAGGTATTTAATAGATATGGTGCTGTTGTATTTAGAAGTAATGGTTATGCTACGCCGTGGGATGGTACAATGAATGGCAGCCCCTTACCTGTAGGAACATACTACTACATCATCAATCCTAAAAATGGCAGAAAGCCTTACACAGGCAATGTCACTATTTTAAGGTAATTGAATTTGTAAGAAGCGAAAGTGCGAGAAGGGTATATCCAATATTTAAGTGATTGGAAAAATACTTTGTAAACAATCATCAAAGAAATTTGGTTACGTTTCAAATGAAATTAGAAGCAATATATTTAGAGCGTTTTTTAATAGAATTTGGCGGGTTATTACTTTGCATTTAGCCACTCATACAATATGGAAAATCAACTAGAAGTTGTGAAAAAAATATTAAGTATTTACCATCGTATTTTTGTTATTAAATGCAACAGTTTTGCTTTAAAGATCAAACAAATTGATTTACCGCTTTAGATCATATAACAGGCACTGTTGATTTTACAACTCTGCTCGGTGTGCACGTAACCGGAATTTAGTGTACAAGTGAATTATTTAATTGTTGCAATTATTTGAATATTTTTATCGTGATGTTAAAACACTTTAAATAATAAAATGATAATAACGTATCAGTTTTTGTATTATTTATATTAGGTCTTATTCTAACATTTTAAAATGCAAAAATTTAAAGTTATAATATTCGTTTGCACTGCTTCACTCACCACTTCTGTTTTAAATGCTCAGAGAAAAGGAAGTGTAGATGCTAATAATACGTTATCTGCTGACAAACCTGTAATTGGTGCACTGTAACACAAACAAAAGTAAAAAATGGAAGCAAGCTTAATATTGAATTATGCAAAAAAATTGATACAATGTGCAGTCAGGCCCTACAAGGCGTCGTTTAACAATTTGCTCCAACACATACACTAAAAAAAATTGATTTTGACATTTTAAAATATTATAATGATAATTTACTTCATGAAAGGCTTACGTATGGGTAATTCAACTTTTTTGCTGCTAACAACACTGTTTTTGGCTTGCACCTTTTCAAACAAATCTGCATTGGGGCAAGGGCCGAAAAAAATCTCACAATTCGAAAGTGCGGGTTTGTGCGATTTATTAATTGATAATACAGGTAATTATCATGTGGTATTTCAGGAAAGGCCGGGCAATGGAAAACCGGTTTTTATCTATTACAGCAATTCAGCGAACAAAGGTGTTACCTGGAGCAAGCCTGTCAACTTAAGCATTGATAACACCGGCAATGGTGCAGGTTATCCACGCATACTGCAAGACGGCACAGGTAACATTTATGCCATTTGGAAGCGTTTTGGAAATTCAAAAGCTGATTACCCCGAACGGGATCCAATCCTGGAAGGACCTGGAGGTTATACAATGGGTACCATTTATTACAAAGTATTGACTGGGGGTACGTGGAGTCAACAGCAACAAATTAATGAAACAGAGCAGACGCAAAATGCCTGGTTTGCAACCGTAACGCCGCAGGGAAAGGTAGCAGTTTTTTGGTTGCAACTGGGTGCCGATGCAATAAAGTACAAGTTTAGTGGAGAAGTCTATTGTGACTATCTTCGCGTTGCCTCTCTAAATGGGTCAAGCCATAGTGCTATTGTCGATCTTAACAAACCAGCTTCGGTGGCTCCAGGGGCATACTCAAGTACGCTACTTCAACAAGGTGGTCGAAACCTGCAAGGGTATGTAGACAATGCAAACTTGCCGCACCTTCTTTATGCAGACTGGAAAGACAATATGCAACAGTTATTATACTTCGATGGAAAAGCGGAACGTGTGGTATACAAGTATCCAAAGTATGGGACGTACAATACCTTTAACTACCCTGCAAAATTATTGTTAGATGATAAAGGTGTTGACCATGCCTTTTTGTTGCCAGATGCCACCACGCTGGAAAGCGAACAATTGTGGGATATAAACCTAGCCACAAACCAAAGAACACCATTGGTAAGTATTGACGAAAAAGGCAAAAAGATTTACGATTTCCAGGCATCGCAAGGCCCTCGAGGTTCAATGGCGATAACTATTGATGTAGGTGGTGCCGCCGGGGGTAATACAGAAGCGCTGGGTGCTTTTTATGAAAAAGGAAAGTGGTCAAAAATGATGCTTACCAACAATGCGTCCAAAGAGAAATTTTTTTATAAAGAATTTGATAACTCTCCTTATTACGGCCGCACTTACATAGCCTCTCTAACAAAATACAACAGCCAGTTCAGTTCTGTAGCCTGGGACCAAGCGGGGAAGAAAAGCATGATTATGACACTCTCAGCTTATTGGAGTTCCGGCGGTTTGAGCACGGCGAGTCCTTCTATCATCTTTCTTCCAATTGACAAATAGTATAACAATGAAGAGTAGGAGAGCAGTGAGTCCTAAATAAGAGTATACTAAAAAGATGCAAGAGTAAACTTATCCCTGTAAAAGTAAAAAAGTATTAGCAGTAACATTGAAGGCAATTGAGCAATGACTGTAAGAATGATTTTTAGAATACTGTTAGTTGTTATCATATCTCGGAGGTATTAATTCTTTTTATAACCTTTAGAAATCATCTTTTAATGCGATAGTAGTAGTTGCAACACAAATACATCAGAAAAATATAAAGAGTTTTTTTATTTATATTTCTTACAATGAATAATGACAACATCATAAATATTATTCAGTTAGCTTCTATTATCATAACAGGTAGTTTAGGTATTGCAGGTACAATCACCCATACAAAAGACGAGAAAGGAAACTTAACCAGATGGGGTATCATAACGGTTGTAGGTATCATGCTTACTAATTCATTTTCATTCATTGAAAGCTATCTTAAACAGGAGAAAGATCAAACAAATCAAATTGAAAATTTAAAGAAGGAACAACTGAAAGCGAAGGCCGACGAGATAAAGTTTAGACAGACTATTAATCTCCTGACAAATAACATCCAAAAATCCGATTCTTCGGAAGCACGAGGTTTTTTCTAAAAGGAGACAAATTATCAAACGAGTGGTTTACAGGAAATGCCTATTTAAAGCTATTGGTAGCAAAAGACAAGAACAATGAGTTTGCATTAGGTAGTGTGACCTTTGAACAGGGCGCAAGAACCATTTGGCACACTCATCCTAAAGGGCAGGTTTTAATAGTAACGAAAGCGAAGGTTTTTACCAGGAAAAAGGCAAATCTGGACAAGCATTGAAAAAAGGCGACATAGTAATCATTCCTGAAAATACAGAACATTAGCATGGAGCAGCGCTTTACAGCACATTTGTTCATATTGCAATAACCAACTACAAAGAGGCTGAAAATGTTGCATGGCAAAAAGCCAGTAACAGGCGAAGAATACAACAACGCTAATCATTCCGCGAACAACTACCATCGGGACTCCCTAGCAGTTATGCACGATAACTACCAGGTAAATAATAACCGAGACTCTGTCAGGTATTAAAAAAAGTATGTGGCGTATTTGAAGGCTTTGTTTTTTGATAAAATGGCTTTGATTAGCAGCAGGGTTTGCAAACGTAAAAAGACAACTTAAGATTTCTGCAGCACTTTAATGCAAAATTCCTTCCTGTTTTCCTTAAGCGAGCACGGGAAGGAATTAAAATAAGAACGGTTCAAATGCTTTAAGCAAGTGTTATAAAGCCGCAGCGCCAGCAGACGCAACATTATGATCCTGCTCTACACTACCGCCTGATACGCCTATCGCGCCAACAATTTTACCTCTGGCATCTTTCAGCACCACTCCACCCGGAAAGGATATTAGTCCGCCATTGGAATGCTCGATATTATACAAAGGTCCCCCGGGTTGAGAAAGCTTTCCAATCTCCCCGGAGTTCATATCAAAAAAACGTGCAGTCTTAGCTTTTTTGATTGAGATATCAACAGATCCTAACCAGGCATTGTCCATCCTGTGGAAGGATACCAGGTTTGCACCTTCGTCAACAATTGCAATATTCATAGGTACGGCTATCTCTATCGCTTTTGCTTTGGCAGCTTCTGAAATTTTTTCTGCCTGGTTTAATGTTACGCTCATTATTTGTGGTTTAATGATAAAAAATATAAATGTACAACAGTTTATAAAAACCAATTAATGGTATTGCTTACTGCATTACCGTATACCGGAGAGTAGAATCACCCTCCAGAATTAATTGGCTACTGTCAATAACATGTACTTTACTGTCCAATGCTCTACTCGGCTCTACAGGTGTGGGCGTAGGAGTCGCTACATCCTTATTCTTTTTACGCAGAGGAAAAAATGCTTATAATTTTGACTTGTGCATAAGCAAGTAAATTATTCTTTTTTTGCACAAGAGTAGCTTTGTTTTTGACGAGGCCACACAAATGCAGTATTGTAATTTTCAAGAAGAATGGTTCTTCTATTCTTAATTAACTTATTTCAGTTCTACTTAAACATGTTTTTTTTTAAAAAAAAGCTTTGAATTGACATTTCAGTTTATTTATTTTACCGCCGGCTTCAACAGTTTATCAACCAAACTCTGACTTAACCTCCTTACATGAAAAGTTTATTTACTTACGTAAATGTCCCTTTCTATATTTTATATTATTCTCCAGGGTAATTAATAGTTTTTATCATAATCGTTGTCATTCTGCCTTCACAAATTTGCCTTACACATTAATCAGCAATAATGAAAACTTCTACAAACAATTTTAAACTCCGTTCGTTCGTACCTTTTTTTTATTTAGTTGTTATTTTTTTACTGTCCTCTTTACAAGTATTTGCATCTCATTTTAGGGGAGGTACTTTAACGTGGCAACAAGCAGGAGGAAGGAATATAATGTTCAATGTTAGTTCCTCCTGGCGTTTAAGTTATTATAAAGCGCCAAATCTTTATCCCAGCTTAACAGTGGGAAGCATTATTACGTTACAAGGGGGTTCCAGTAACGAATTTTTAAATTTTGGAGATGGAAGTCAAGTTGTATTGAATGCAACGGTAGTATCTGTAGATGCGGTTAATGATATAGTTAACACTACTTTTACCATTCTCCACACTTATACAAGTGCCGGCAATTTTAATGCTAATGCCTTAAATGATGCTGCACGTATTACTACCACTGATGGAAACAATGGTAATTATAATCTTCAAACTATAGTGAATGTTGTTAATGCTCCTCCATTTAATAATCCTCCTGTTTCTTCGCTTCCATCTGTAGTAAACCTGTCAATAAACAACCCAAGTGCCACTTTTACAATACCCGGTACCGACCCAGATGGTGATAATGTTACTTTTCGTCTTTCTACTGCCACTGAATCTGGGTTGGCGACCCCATCACCAGTAGGATTTTCTCTTTCTCCAGCTGGTGTCGCCATTTTTAATACTACTGGAAAAATTGCAGGTACATTGTACGCGGTTCAGGCGATGGTTTTAGATGGAAAATCAAAAACACCTGTTGATTTTATAATCAAAATGGTACCATTTGCTGATCCGCCTAATTTTATAACTCCACCTACACCACCCCAAAACACCGTTTTTAGCGTTCTTCCTGGCAATAATGTTAGTTTTCAAATAGCGGCTCACGACCCCGCTGCCACAAACTCTGTTACATTAAATCCGGTTTCTGTACCGGTTGGTTCAACAATGACACCGGCTCTACCTATTTCAAGCAGCACAGGAGGTAATGCCTCTTCCACTTTTAATTGGACACCAACCTCAGCTCAAGTGGGTACTAATGTAATAACATTTGTTGCGCAAAACAGTGTAGGTGTGCAAGCCAACAGATCTATTACCATAAACGTCCTCTGTGCTTTAAGTGCGGTTATAAGCAATAATACACCAGCAACCTGCCCGCTTGCAAGTGATGGTGTAGCATCCATAACAGTCTCGGATTACTCAAACTTACCTAATCTATCTTACAGATGGACAGGTCCTAATAGCTTTACTTCTACTAATCAAAATTTAACGAACGTTCCTCCGGGAACATATTCATTAAAAGTTAATGATAATGGAACAGGCTGCTTTACAAATATTAGTGTGTCTATATTATCTAACGATGTTATTGTACCAGTAGTTCCAGTACTTGCAGATGTTACGGGCGAATGTTCAGCTACAGCATCAGTTCCTACAACAACCGATAATTGTGCTGGTACAGTTACCGGAACAACAACTGATCCGTTGACCTATACAACACAAGGAACACATGTAATTCATTGGAGCTTTAATGATGGCAATGGCAATGGATCAACAGCTACACAAAAGGTGATAGTGAAGGATGTTACGGCTCCGACAATTGTATGCAATAATAATATGGTTGTTAATCCAACTTCTGCCTCCGGAGCAATAGTAACATATTCACCTCCTGTAGTTTATGATAACTGTTCTGTTGCCTCAGTTACAAGGACTGGTCTTGCCAGCGGATCGATCTTCCCAATAGGCATCAGTACTATTAATTATATCATTACAGATGCATCAGGAAATACTGCTAACTGCAGTTTTACAATAACAGTTAAAGACCCGTATTGTGATCCTGATAAGAAAAATTCTAAGGTGAATGTTTGCCACAATGGTAACACCCTTTGCATAAGCATAAATGCACTGAAGACACATCTCGATCATGGGGATCAGTTGGGAGACTGCTCTTGGTATACCGCACCATATATAACTAAGTCTACTTCTACATCGGCACAGTCATTCACAAAAGACAACGTTCTGGACAGAATAGAAAGCGATGTTCAAGTAAAAGTTTCACCAAATCCGACAAGGGGTCAATTTATCCTGCAACTAAGTAATTTTAAGGCGTCAAAGGCGGAAATAAAGATTTTTGATCAGAGTGGCAGAGGTATTGAAAGTAGATCCACACAATTAGTTAACGGAAAACAGACACTTAATTTTAATATGAGTAACGCTGCTTCTGCAATATATCTGGTAAAAGTCATAACTGTTGACGGAGTCAAAATTGTCAAAGTCGCAATTCAAAGGTAATTGTTGAAGGTGTCTTTCAAAATAATCCTGGCTGTCAAAAGTCGGGATTATAACTATTCTTTTTTTTATCTCTTTTATTGCAGGATGGACATCAGTATTGGCAGGCCGTTATACAGCTTCTTTTTAAATGAGTGAGTATAATAAATCTGCTGCTGTTTGCATGCATCGTTGTGGTGGCCCTCTATGATTATACTGTATTAACGTGTGCATTGTATCTTTTTTACAACAGGGGCATTGCAATGGGTTGTAAAGGGTTGGTACAGCTCTTATTATCGATAAAGGTTCTGCAGGGGTTCTGTCGTATCTGCAAATTACTATTGGTAAACAGCTAGATTTGTTGGATGTTTAAAGGTCATTGTTTTCCTAAAGATGTTATTCTGCAGCTGTATATTTAAAATTAAGGTTTAGCTTAAGTTAAGGGGAGTTAGAAGAACTTCTATCTATCAGGGGAGTAACGGTTGATTATGCTACAATACAAAGATGGGTATATAATTTTACTC
>JALYZZ010000407.1 GCA_030948675.1 Bacteroidota bacterium
GAATATACTCGGCTGTCTTGATAGCCCTACCGCAGGCACTTATATTTTGAACGAAAAAGATGTAAGCAAGATGCCGGACAACGATTTAGCTGAGGTGAGAAATAAAGATATTGGGTTTGTGTTTCAACAATTTAATCTTCTGCCACGTTTAAATGCTGCAGAGAATGTTGCCTTGCCTTTGGTATATGCGGGCATTCCTAAAAAAGAACGGATAGAAAGGGCGATGGAAGTGTTGGCTAAAGTGGGTCTTGCAGAAAGAAGTCATCATAAGCCAAACGAAATGAGTGGCGGACAAATACAGCGCGTTGCCATTGCCCGTGCGTTAATCAACAACCCGGCTATCATACTTGCCGATGAACCTACCGGTAATCTTGATAGCAAAACATCTATAGAAGTAATGGACATTTTTGGTAAAATTCAGGAAGGTGGTAATACGGTAATATTAGTGACCCACGAAGAGGATATTGCTAAATATGCAAAGAGAATAGTGAGGTTGAGAGACGGCGTTATAGAAAGCGACACTACAAAAACAACTCATTCGGTGAATGAAGTAATAGAAATTTGAACCGATCTTTTTTAGCGGCAAATCTCACTTCAGCATAGTAGGGTTAAACGCAGCAATGTTTCCACCAGGCCTATTTTAATTAACGGCAAATTGTTGCCGTCAAGAGATCAGATTATACAGAAGAGCAATCGGGAAAAGTAAAATTATAATGGCGACAAAGATATACACAAAGACAGGCGATAAGGGTAAAACAACACTTATCGGAGGAACAAAAGTGGCAAAAAGTGATGTTCGCATAGATAGCTATGGCACTGTAGACGAGCTAAACTCTTTTATTGGTCTTGTAAGCGATCATCTTACTAACAACCCTATAAAAATAACCCTTAAAGAAATACAAGACAGGTTATTTACGATAGGATCTTCCCTTGCTTGTGATCCGGATAAAGAACCTTTAATGAAAATCCCCGATTTGAAAGAAGCAGATGTTTTATTGCTTGAGAACGAAATGGATAAGATGAATGAGGTGCTGCCGCTAATGAAAAATTTCATACTGCCCGGTGGTCATATAGCCGTTTCTACTACACACATTGCACGTTGTGTTTGTCGCCGCGCCGAGCGATTATGCGTTCAAATGAAAGAAGGTGGAAGTTTTATCGATCCTTTGGTTATAAAATACCTCAACCGCCTCAGCGATTATCTTTTTGTTTTAGCCAGGTATATCGCCCACTTGTTACAGGTAGACGAAGTTGCCTGGAAAGCAAGGATTTAAAGGACGACGTATGGGGTGGCATTTTGTTGTTATATGATCGATGCTTCTTCCCCAACAGGCTCTATTATTTTTCCATCCTTCATATGAATAGTACGGTCACTTACCGCTGCCAACTCTTCATTGTGGGTAACAATTAAAAAAGTCTGGTGAAATTGCGTACGAAGCTGAATAAAAAGTTCATGCAATTCTTTCGCGTTTTTGCTATCGAGGTTGCCAGTGGGCTCATCTGCAAAAATAATTTGGGGGTTATTGATTAATGCCCTGGCAATGGCCACCCTTTGCTGTTCGCCGCCGCTTAACTGTTGAGGTTTGTTATCCAAACGTCCCGTCAAGTGTAGGGCCTCGAGGAGTTCAACAGCTCTCTCTGTAACTTCTCTTTTCTTTTTGCCTGCAATCCATGCCGGTATGCACACATTTTCAAGTGCACTAAATTCAGGCAACAGGTGATGAAATTGAAAGACAAAACCAATGTGTTCATTTCTAAACCTTGCCAGCGGTTTCCCTTTTAGTGTGTTAATCTGTTTATTGTCCAGATAAATCTCTCCGCTGTCGGCGCTATCTAAGGTACCTAAAATATGAAGCAGGGTGCTTTTACCTGCACCTGATGAGCCTACAATGCTTACAATTTCCCCTTTATTGATCGTTAAATCCACACCTTTTAAAACTTCTAACGTTCCGTATTTTTTAAAAATGTTTTTAGCGGTAAGCATGCAACTAGCTTCGATGAAAGATTATCAATAATATACAAACCTACAGGTTACAGGCTTAGGGCTGCACTTTTCACTTAAATTTTAATATAACATGCCTTTGTAAAAGCTTGATTTGGTTTTATCAGATATACCCCTACATTTGCAAAAATTTAAAACACATTAAAGATGTTTTGGACACTTGAATTAGCGAGTTACCTGGAAGAAGCACCATGGCCCGCCACAAAAGATGAACTTATTGATTATTCGATACGTTCCGGTGCCCCTATTGAAGTTGTTGAGAACTTGCAGGAATTAGATGATGAAGGGGAAGTGTACGAGAGCATTGAAGACATATGGCCTGATTATCCCAGCCAGGATGACTTCATGTTTAATGAAGATGAATATTAAGCCGATCAATAAAAGAGCAGCACATAACTGAAAGCCATCCGAAAAAGATGGCTTTTTTTGTGCCTACAGTTAAACTATTGCATCGTTGTGCCTCGAGACCTGAAACCTCCTCTACTTTTTTCTTCTGATTAAAGATTGTTATAAGGTGTCTCCACCCAATAATACCCAGTTATCTAACAAGTGTTATCGTTCCTTTCTTTATTATTTTTTTCATTTGAGTTGACTCTATCTCGAGGTAATAGACATAGGTATCTGCCGGTTGGTCGTGGTTATTCATCTTTCCATCCCATCCTTCGCTTGTTTCTCTTGCCGAAAAAACGGTTTGTCCCCAGCGATTGTAAACAAGAAACTTAATAAGTTTATATCCATCAGCAGCAAAGACCTTAAAGCGGTCATTTGTTCCGTCGCCATTAGGTGTAAAAGCGGTTGGAATATATACCTCTTTATACACTTTTACCAACACCGTGGAGGCAGAGGTACCGCAACCAACGGCCGACGTGGCAGTAAGCGTGTAGCGGGTGTTTTGATTAGGAAATACCCGTGGCGCAATGGCTTGCACACTATTGATGAAACTTGAGGGGGACCATGAGCTGATAACCGAGGTGCCCTTAACAGAGCCGTTTAATAAAACCGTGTCTCCAAGTACGATGGTGCGGTCTGATCCTGCAATCGCAACGGGATTTCTAAATACGTTTATTTGAACATTTGCAGAGTCTTTACAGCCAAAGGTATTTGTAACAACAACCTTGTACAACGTTGAATCATGTGGAAATGCAACAGGATTAGCCACTGCATCATTTGAAAGCCCGGTTGCAGGCGTCCATTTAAAAGTACCTGAACCAGACGCTGAAAGCTGAACAGGATTTCCTTCACAAACAGCGTAGAGGGTTTGTGTGGAAATAGTCGTTGACGGATAAACATTCAAATTGAAAGTATCTAGCGAAGTACAACCAAAATAAAACGATTGCTGCAGGCGATATGTGCCCGTGTCCGTATATTTAATATCAGGCACAATCGATTTGGTATCGCTGGATAAGTATCGATTAGGGCCTGTCCATTGAATGCTAAGGGCTGATGGATCTGTTGCAGGAAGATGCAGGTCTTTGCCAATACAACCTATAACAGTTTGAGGCGCACGATGCGCTGGTACCGGATGAACTTCAGTATATATTGCATTAGATACGAC
>JALYZZ010000420.1 GCA_030948675.1 Bacteroidota bacterium
ATGTTCTTCAATCAATCAGTTAGAGTGTTTTGTGTAGCAGCAATCGGAGGATGAGCCTTGTAAAAACCTACAGCGGGGTGTTTAATTTGTGGCTTGATAGGACGAAGATAGGAAACAAATTAAAAAAAACAAAAAATATTAAAAATTTATTTATTTTCTTTTTAGCTAATCATCAACTAGTTACAAACTAACGTTCGTTATTTTTATACTTTTCGTTTTTGTTATGCTGGTTTGTTAAGCGTATTCCATAGCAAGTCTTTTAGCTCTATTAGCCCTTTTTGCGTAATTGAGGAAATAAAAACATAGGGGATATCATTCGGTAATTCTTTCCTGATTTCATCCTTCAACTCCTCATCAAGCATGTCGCTTTTACTGATAGCAATAAGAAAATCTTTCTGAAGCAGTTCAGGATTGTATTCTTTCAATTCGTTAAGCAAAATCTCAAATTCTTTGCGGTGGTCTTTACTGTCAGCAGGAATTAGGAATAGCAGGCACGCATTGCGCTCTATGTGCCGCAAAAAACGATGCCCTAAGCCTTTGCCTTCTGCAGCGCCTTCAATAATGCCAGGCAGGTCAGCAATGCAAAAACTTTTTCCATCGCGATACTCCACCATTCCCAATTGAGGGGTCAGGGTAGTAAAGGCGTAATCAGCAATTTTAGGTGTGGCAGCGGTAATAGCCGATAACAACGTTGATTTTCCTGCATTTGGAAAACCTACCAAACCCACATCTGCCAACACCTTCAGTTCAATCACTTTCCATCCTTCAACACCTTCTTCACCAGGCTGGTGATGCTCCGGTGCCTGGTTAGTAGGAGTAGCAAAATTAGAGTTACCCAATCCGCCTCGTCCTCCTTTGAGCCAAATCACTTCCTGACCATCTTCTAATATTTCCGCGTCTGCTTCTCCGGTTTCTTCGTCTTTTGCAACGGTACCCAATGGCACTTCTATAATCACATCTTTCCCCTCTCGACCCGTGCAATTATTTTTGCTTCCGTTCTCTCCATCATCAGCCAGTACGTTCTTATAATATCGCAAATGCAATAGGGTCCACAACTGCTTGTTTCCTCTTAAAATAATGTGTCCGCCCCGGCCGCCATCGCCGCCATCAGGTCCTCCCATTGCAGTTAATTTGTTTCTCATAAAGTGCCTGCTTCCAGCACCACCATGTCCACTTTTGGCAAAAATGCGGATGTAATCGATAAAATTTGACTTTTCCATTGCTTCGCAAAGATAAGAGCGGCTGAAGCGGTATGTATCTATCGGGCAAAGATTGGGAGGAATTTGTAAAAATGGTGGATGATCGAAAAAGGAAATCGGCAACGACGAAATAATTTTTAGTAAAAACTTTATTAATGCTATTGCAAATTTTGGCTCTTTGGAATAGGGTAGTTTGCAGCTTATTCTACTACTTTATCGAACGCGCCTGTCAGTATCTGCCCGTTCCGCTTTACCTGCACCCACATTCTGTACTTGCCCGGAGAGGGAAATGTATAGGGAAATGATACCATGTTGTCGTGATCCATTGCCTGCCGTTGACCTTTTGAGTCACTCATCATCATTTGTTTCATCAACAGTTCATTCCGATCTTTCTCGCTCAGTCCCGACAGATATTTCAGATAATTATTGACACTATCCGAAAATTTTTTTGGTTCAGGGTAATGATACAAACCCTGTGGATCTGCCATACGTTTAACCAGGTTTGTTTCTGCCGCCATAGAAAAGGTGCCGACAGGATGAAGGTGTACATAAACATTGCCGTCGTTTCGTACAATGGCCGCATGCCCGCCCATGCCGAGGTAAGGATCGAGTTTTGCTGGCTTTTTATCGGGATCGAGCACGGCAAATTTTAGGTTGTATAGATTACCTGTTTCAAGAGGCGCATTTGTCATTCCTTCCCAGATCATGGTAGATCCGTCTTTTAGTTTCACACCGGTGCCGGGCTTGCCGCACACAATCGTATTTTCCCGATCGCTCAGCCCCGGATTGTCGACCAAATCAGAAGGTATTGCATAAGCAAAAGCATCGTCAGGATCTAAAGTTCGAATATTGCTAAGAGTGCTATTTATATTAAGGGTGTCTTTAATCGTTTCTGTGAAACCACTGTTATAAACAAGGTCGGCATATATCAGATACCTGCCTTTGGGAAGGCCTGGCAAAACAGTACGGAAAGTGGCCGAATCCAGTCGTTGAGGATGAAGGTGAGCAAAGGCATCCATAGCAGGAATGCGCATAATAAACATATGCATCATTTTGCCGTGATCGGGAATTGCATACGAAAACCGCTCGCTCTGTTTTGATGCAGTGTCTAATATAAAGGTTAACTGATTTGAACCGGTTTCGTCCAATTTTGACACTGCCTGAGTAGGCCTGAACATGTACTTTTTGTAATTATTGGCCCAACTCTGCCACCAAGCATTTCCTCCGTATACAACAATCGATGTGAGGATAGCTGCACAGCTCATACTAATTATGCGCATTCTTTTTCGCCTGGCAGAGACGTGTTCTCCCCTGATGGTGATTGCGTCGCTTACGCTGGCTCCTATTATGGTTACCATCAATACAAATAGCAGGATACCTAGTGCTGCAAGCAATCTTCCTGTAGAAGCGGGCATATCTTTTTTTGCTGTCGAAACTGCTACCACCGGCACAATCATTTCCCCGGTGCCGAGGTCGCCTTTAATGCTTATTTGTACACTGGAAGAACCGGCAGACATCATCCACGTTTCTCCGGAATACTGCAGCCGCTGACCCGGCAATGTTTTCATTATGTCTGGTTCGGGCGCACCTTCATCACCCGCCGAAAAATAAACAGATCTTATAGAAATAGAGGCAGCGTTGCCATTTTGAAGGTAGAGCTTCACTTTTGCAATACCAGGTATTACGTCGGGCGGCTGCACGCTCACCAGTACTTTATATGGGCCGGCAGATCCTTCCATTACTACATCAGGACTGCCTACATGGGCAGATGCCACCCCCATTTGAAACAGGAAAAAGCAGAGAAAGAAAAAGACCCTGACCATATATTATTTTTAGCGTTGTATACTTTGCATCCACTTGCCCCACCGCAAGCTTAGCCTGGCTAGAAAAAAACCAATAAGGGTAGCTATTAATGCACCCGACAGAATTTCTGGAAAAGGCTGTATCTCTTCAGGCCGATACTTATAGCGAAATTCCCAATCAGGGTTTGCCCCATAGTACCATGCGTCAGAGCCAAAAAACCAATTACGCGCGAGGGTAGATTCAACTAAAAAACCGCTGAAGGGGTACTGCACTGCAATTAACACTACTACAAACACAAGGGTCATTACAGCAGCAATTATCCAGTCATTTTTCATTACCTTTTGTAGCACGAGATCCATACCGATAGCGGGAATAAACACCATCAATGGAAACTGGAGTGATTGGTAGTGCGTTACCGGGTTTAAAATAGGTCCCAGCTTTGGTACTGCAGGAAAAAGTTGCAGTATCCAGTTAGCACCACCAGCAATAAAAAAATACCCTAGCGCTACAGCAGTCATTCCCCATTTAATGCGTAAGACCCTGCCAAACACCGGCAGCAGCAGCATGGCTACCGCAGTAGCGACCTGGAAAAAAAGGGCTGCGTGTTGTGCCCTTCTATCTATAAACTGGGTAAGCAGGGTGTACAACATGCATAAGAGACTAGCTGAGGCAATCAAAAAAAGGATTCGTAAAATTGTTTTTTGTTTCCGGTTATTTGTAATCCAATAGCTTTTGATCATGCTGTTAGTAACAACGTCGTTTTCAACCCTGTTGAGGTACTTGCTAATGCTAACACAGGCACCGAACTGAAGAAATAACATACCCAGTGCCAGCAGTGAATGCGGCGGAGATAGAATAACTACATCGAGGCCATAGGCATTATGCCACCAATCGTCAAAAGGGGCTGAGGTAAGCATTGCAATGGCACCCCAAATGCAGAACAGCGCGCCAAGCGAGCTATAAAAAAAGCCCCATATTTTCACCAGTCCTTTTTTTGTTTCCGGCGTAGCCTTAAATGTATTCCATAGTACCTGTACGCCGGAAAACAAACCTGCGAAAATAGCACCTATGTAAATGAGCAAATGAGGAGGTGATAAAAATTTATCGCGCCCTATCGTCGTATGCCAGCTAATATCCCATAAAATACCAATTACAGTAAATAGGGATGCTAGTGAAACAGCATACACATACAGCGGAATACCTTTAACGGAGACTTGCAATGCCTTCTTCGAAATGGTTTGTAAAGACGGCGTTGAAGACGAAACTGCTATTGACATAAGTTACGGTTATTATTTTTCATTAATTCTTCTGCTGCTTAAAACAACTATTTTTCCCGTTTTTTTTCATTTTAAGCCAGCACTTGTTTTTTTGCTTTTTGCGGCTTACAGTCTTTCCATTATATACAATATTGTACTTGTTGTCTCCTGCTTCTATGGCCGGTTTTTTTTCAAAAAGAATTAAGGTAAAATAAAACTTTTACGCGAAAAGGCATAACATGTTTAAAAAAAATTTGTCAACGACACTGCCTTTGCAGCTAACAAGCTGTTCTAATTGGGTTAGTGCAGGTTAAATGTATTAGCGTCGATTTTAAGGGAAAAAGTACCTTTTAAAATTGGTTAAAGCGTAACAGTGCAATCTATCTATTGCCTGAGGCGATAGCGGTGCTTCATTTTAGGCCGCATTGTTTGTGGCGTTGAGTAATGGCTACAGGAGAAAGCGTAACCGGCAAAGAGAGTCTTGTAAAGCCGAAGCGTGACAGTGAGCTTCGCGATACCTGTATCAACTGCCCATCGCACAACCTGCAGGAACCATTAAAAAAGATCAGTACTTTTATTAATATTATTGTTGGAACCGAAAAGGAGAAACTGTCGGGAAAAAGTAAAATGTTGTTTGATAAGGTCATTGCTGCAACCGATAGAATGAACCTCCTCGTAAGTGATCTTTTTACATTATCACAAATTTCGAATTACGACATTGGATTAACAATTTGCAGAACCACTGCAGAGAATCACCAGGGCACGATAGTAGCCTAAAGCGAAGAAGGCGAAGGGACGACTTTTGAAGTGTGCTTGAACTGCTAGTACATATATTTTCATCAATTTTAGCAAATAACCGTAAAGCGCTCAACATGTCTAACGATTTATCACCCGACAACAGCTTTTACATAGGGTTGTGCATGGCCGGCGCTGTCTCTGCCGGTGCATATACTGCCGGAGTAATGGATTACCTGCTGGAAGCACTGGAAGATTGGCAAAGACGAAAAGACGCAAGTGAAGCCAATACTCCTTCTCACAAGGTAGTAATCCCGGTAATAGGCGGAGCCTCGGCAGGAGGAATGACAGGCATTATTACCGCCTCAGCTATCAACAACCGGATGGTACATATTACAGCACCCTCTTGCGACTTTAAAGAGCATCCTGAGAACAAGTTATATCACTGTTGGGTAGACTTATTGAAAGACGACATGTTTCCAATGCTGCTTGAAACTTCCGACATCAAAAAGAAAAACATTACCTCACTCTTAAATTCAACTTTTATTGACAAGTTGGCAAAAAAGGTGTTACAGGTAGACAAGGAAAACTGGCTGCCCACGCCCTCTTTTCTTAGCAGTAATCTAAAAATTTTTACAACGCTTACAAACCTG
>JALYZZ010000421.1 GCA_030948675.1 Bacteroidota bacterium
GTGCAAACACAAAAAACAAAAGAGCTTGGCGCAAGAATACTTGCAGACAATTGCGGAAAGTCGTTTGAACAAATCATGAAAGACTTTGATCGCGATTACTGGATGGATGCAAAGGAGGCAGTAGAATACGGAATTGTAGACAACATATTAGAAAAACTGTAGATTTTTGTTAAATTATCGCCGCTACCTTAATAAGCCCTTTATAAAGCTTATTTAGTAGCGGTTTTTTGTAAATTTGCAATTTGTTTATTGATTTATTCAGCGTTTTACTACCGCACCGCCGCTTTTATTAATATATTCCTGTGAAAAGGATAATTCTATTTTATGCCTAAACAAAGTCATTTACATTGTTCTTTCTGTGGAAGAAGCCGTGATGAGGTGAAAATTCTCATTGCCGGTCAGGATGGACATATTTGTGAAAACTGTGTAGAACATGCACAGGAGATCATTTCTCAGGAATTGCAATTAAAAACTGAATCGCAGCCTACTTCTTTTAAACTTACTGTGCGCAAGCCAATGGAAATAAAGAAGTTTATGGACGAGTATATCATTGGCCAGGATGATGCAAAGAAAGTTTTGGCAGTGGCTGTTTATAACCACTATAAACGTTTGCAATACCGGCAGACAGAATCTGATATTGAGATTGATAAGAGCAACATAATAATGGTTGGCGAAACTGGCACAGGCAAAACATTATTGGCCAAAACTATCGCCCGGTTGCTAAATGTTCCATTTGCAATTGTGGATGCGACAGTATTTACAGAAGCAGGTTACGTTGGCGAAGATGTAGAAAGCATGCTAACCCGTTTACTGCAAAATTGCAATTATGACGTTAGCTCTGCAGAAAGAGGAATAGTTTATATAGATGAGATTGACAAGATTGCTCGCAAAGGAGATAACCCCTCAATTACGCGCGACGTGAGTGGCGAGGGCGTACAACAGGGATTGCTGAAAATGCTTGAAGGAACAGAAGTGTTGGTGCCGCCACAAGGTGGTCGCAAGCACCCTGAGCAAAAGATGATTAAAGTAAATACACAAAACATTCTTTTTATCTGCGGAGGTGCATTTGACGGAATTGATAAAGTAATTGCCCGTCGTGTTAATACCAATGCAATTGGTTTTAATGTAAACAAGCAATTGCAGGATTACCAGAGGAAAAACTTGCTGCAGTTTATAAATGCCCAGGATTTAAAATCGTTTGGATTAATCCCGGAATTATTAGGCCGTCTGCCTGTAGTTACCTATCTGAACCCACTGGATGCAGAAACGCTGAGAGCTATTTTAACCGAGCCTAAAAACAGCATTATTAAACAATATAATCGTTTGTTTGAATTAGAAAACATTACGCTTACTATTGATAACGATGTTTATGACTTCATGGTTACAAAAGCAATGGAATATAAGTTGGGTGCGCGGGGCTTAAGAAGCATTTGCGAAAGTATTCTTACAGAGGCAATGTATGAGCTGCCTAGCTCAGGACAAAAAACGCTTCATGTAACTTTAGAATATGCCGAAAGACAATTCGGAAAGAGCAAGATGAGTATGCTGAAAGTAGCATAACTGTGTGTATTAAACGTTTAGGTCGGGTGTATAGGCAAAAGCGCTTTTAGCTTTTCCCTATACACTTTTTATTTCAGTAAATTATGATCGCGTAGCGAGCCTTTGATCTTGTTCATAAAGAACTTAGTAATCAGCCTGTTTAATAACACTTTAGTTCCCAACCATAATAAAAATCTATTGAAGCTGTTAAGGTCTGCAGCATTTAGCAATAGAGCCTGCACACGTTTTTTAATTTTTCCCCTAAACTGTTCTACCTGTTTTTCTTTAATAACCGGCCAGCTAGTGCCATTGGAAAAAACGGGGATAGGAAAATAGTCGCCCTGAGGCTCAGGCGTAAAAATAGGGATGATCTGATAGGTGTTATCTTTCCCTCTGAAGCGTTCTTTATCTACGCCTGCATATCCATTTTTAAAGATTTCATTTTTTTCTACAGCTTCTGCCGGCACCGTAAAGTAATATCTTAAAAACATCTCGCAATTGAACCTGCCCAAAAAGTAATCGTGAATCCTAAACTCTTTGCTGATAAAACCACTAAAACCATTTAATGCTCCACAAGCAATGGCTGTATCTCCTGCAAGGCTTTTTTCTTCTCCGTTAATCGTTATTTTTCTTGTAGGAGCTATTAAAAACTGCCCGGCTTTTAAAGTATCCAGAGCATCTGTAAGGTGAACGGGCTTTGCTCTCATTTGCTCGAGAAATGATTTAAGCGTTTTCTGCATCACTTTAAAAATTTGTTGATCCGGCGTGTAGTCTTTTGGCTTTTCGCTGGGAAAAGGATCAATCATCAGCACAGTACTCTTAAATTCAACTTTTATTGACAAGTTGGCAAAAAAGGTGTTACAGGTAGACAAGGAAAACTGGCTGCCCACGCCCTCTTTTCTTAGCAGTAATCTAAAAATTTTTACAACGCTTACAAACCTG
>JALYZZ010000451.1 GCA_030948675.1 Bacteroidota bacterium
TCTGTGTTTCCCGCTTATCTTTGCAGCCCAATTTTTAGATATGAAGTTTTATAACCTGATTATAAAGTACCGGTTTTACTTAAGCATTCTTGCCCTTCTACTTGCTATTGTTGTTAATGTCAGCGCCGGTTTCTGGCCTTCATTTATCCTTTACCTGCTTGCAGTTATCGGGTTTGCAAGTCATTTTTTTATCGGACCGCTACGACTGATACAAGAGCCAATGGAACAGGGCAATATGGAAGAAGTTCAAAAGATTATGGCTTCTATCTGGTTTCCAAACCTTTTATACAAACCGATCCGCTCCACCTATTATACATTAAAAGGCAACCTGGCGATGATGAACCAGGATTTTGATTCTGCCGAAAGGCATATGAAGAAAAGCCTTGACCTCGGTTCGCCAATGGCAGAAGCGGAAGGTGCAAACAAATTGCAACTGGGAATGATGGCGCTGCAAAAAGGAGATATGAAGACGGGAGAAAGTTATGTGCGCCAGGCTATTCGTGCAGGAATTGCCGACAAAGAAAGTCAGGCAGTTGCTTTCTTAAGCATGTGTCAGATATTTATGAATAAAAGAGAATTCAGGGCAGCAAAAGACTATTTTAGAAAAGCAAAAGCCTTAAAACCAACCACTAAACAAGTTATCGACCAAATTAAAGAAATTGAAAAGTATATTTCCAGGATGCCGGGGTGAGTTTGAATTTGTCAGTGGTGAGTTTAAAGTTTAAAGTTGGTGGTTAATCTGTTCCACGTTTTTTTTTTGGTTAAGGGTGATGGAAGTAGGTTTAAAGTTGGCAGTTGAGGTTTATCGCGTTTTTATCGTTGCTTAAAAGTGACGGAAGTAGGTTCAAAGTCAGTAGCAAGTTTTATTTTTTAAGTTTAAAGTAAACAGCCTCAGTTCCGTCGCCTATTATTCTATCATTATTTATTATTCATTATTCATTATTTACATTCATTATTCTATACTCGCTCCTATCTCCTTTGCCCCACCCGCTTACTCCTCCCACCCCTTTACTATTTTCAAATTATTTTTCAAATCCTCAAAAACTGCTAGATACTTTGCCGGAATTTTATCCCAGTTGATAGGGTCCGTTCCGGAGCTGTGTTTTAATAGAAAGCCGGTGGCATCCCTTGGCTGGCCAGGACTGTCGTTTGCTGCTTTAATATGGGTAAGCAAGGAGTTCATTTCTTCCTCGCTCCAATCCACTTCTTTCTCGGCTTGCTTTGTTATAGGTATTATTCCGCCGGTTCTTAGTAATGTAATCTGCATACAGTTTTTATATAACTTTTGCTGAGTTCCAGCCGTCGGTGATTGCTTTCTCTTCGGCACTATTTGCACCAAACATTTGACCCGCTATTTTAATGGTGAGGGCTTTCAAATCACTAAAAGACGCATTCTTTTGCAGGGTCTTGTCGGTTAATGCAGCATACCATATTTTTCCTGCTTTCTCCCACGCATAGCCTCCAATGTTGTATGCCGCTACGTAAAAAGCATAGTTTACAATTCCAGAGTTATAGTGAACTCCACCCCAATCACCTTGCGCGGTATCCGGAAGTTTTACAAATCCGTCCATCGTGGCGGGTTGTGGATCATTACCAAGTTGAGGGTGGTTCTTATAACCAGTGCCCGGCGCTTTCATGCTTCTCAATGCATATTGATATCCCAATAAAACGTTCTCTCCAATAAGCCAATCAGACTGTTTAACGTCGAGGTTTAGCACGCGCTGCTTAATCATAATCCCAAAAATATCAGAGAAAGCTTCGTTCATCGCCCCTGACTCCAGGTGATAGTCCAGATTGGCTTCATACTGAGTGACCCCGTGTGTTAATTCGTGCCCTATTACATCAATATCAGTGGTAAAGCTTCCGAAAATATTGCCATCGCCATCGCCAAAGATCATTCTTCTTCCATCCCAAAAGGCATTGTCATACTTTTTGTCGTAATGGATATACTGCTGAATGGTCATACCCAGGTTGTCCACTGAATTACGGCCAAAGAGTTCGTAATAAAATTTCCAGGTGCCTGTGCCCGCCGTGATGACGCTTTTAGCGTCTTTGTCTTTAGGTAAGGTGGTAGTTGAACTTTTCCAAAGAAGGGATGCACCGGTAGTACTGGCTTTCTTATTACAATTGTACACCTCCATTCTCAGCGAAGGTGTCTTCGCCGGTTTTTTTGCTACCGCACACAGTATGTTTTGTTCAGCAATGCTGGTGTCCTTAAAAAACTCCCTGTCACTCCTAAATCTAAAGCTGCGGAACTTTGTATTAATCGCAATTTTTGCAATCGTCGGATCTGGCGAGTCTACCAGTTTATCGGTTAGATACGGAGGTAGAATGCACTAAACCGAAGAAAAGTGATTTTTACACATACAGTAGTTTTTAGAAGAGAATAAGAGACTTCCATGAAAGATAAGATAAAGGCACCAAATTCATTAACAATTTTTAAGCTTCAGCAACTGTGCCTTTTACAATATTCTATGATGTCTGGCCCATACATCTACCCTGCCATTTTTCCAAATTTTTTCTCTACTGCCTTATACCGAAAGTCGAAGATCTGTTTTAACTGGCTGCCGACAAACAGCGAGTTGGCAATGTCTCCGAAAAACCAATAGGGAATTTTATAATGTACAATATCTGTCATTTCCACGCCGCCTTGCACTTCCTTAAAGTGATGCTGGTGGTGCCAGAGACTGTACGGCCCAAACCTTTGCTCGTCAACAAAATATTTTCCCGCTGCAACGTGTGTAATTTCTGTCATCCAATACACAGGAATACCTGCTACCGGCTTTACGGTGTATTCTATAACCTGTCCGGGATACATCTCTTGTCCATGATGTTCGCTCGTAATTACAAAACCCATGTGAGCGGGAGTAATGTCTTTTAAATTTGCCGGCGTGCTAAAAAACTCCCAGGCTTGCTGCAGTGTTACTGGGATGATTTGAACTGCTTTCAACGAATAAACTTTTGACATGCTGCTTCAATACTTTCGTATACTAACGCTGCCTGCTTTGAAAGGTTTATAC
>JALYZZ010000493.1 GCA_030948675.1 Bacteroidota bacterium
GAATAGGGTATATGTCTGGGAAAGACTCGTTCCATTCACCCTTCTTTGTTCACTAATTTCTGTAATTGTCTGTTTACAGCTTTTGATCGCGTCTACTATTTTTACCACTGCATTTGCCAACGCATTCTGCTCATTATGGCTGGCGGAAACCTGCAGGTAATTTTGCACGGCTGTATCAAGTATCAAGAAAGGATAATGCTCATATTTAAGGCTGGCGACGTTACTGACAACTTCCTTTTCTAAACCAAGTGCTATTGTACGATGGCTCAGTAGCTGTAAAGCAATATTTAATTGCTGGAAGATCTGGTGATCTTTCACGTTTACCTGAACCCCTATTAACTTAAAAAGATTGATCCAGAGTTCATGATCGATTTTTTTTACCCAAATATGATCGTAGTGCTTATAAAACACATGATTGATAAGATATAAAAAGTCGTTTGATTGCAACAGCGGCGGCAGAAGTTTGTGCTTTAACTTGGTAATAAATTCCTGCAAAAAACCTCTTGAGCCAACCATTCCGCTTTCTGTAAGCGCAGGTATAAAATTACTATTAAGAAACTGCGACAGCATTGCCTTTCTTAACGAGAACAATGCAGTCTTATTGGTTTGCAGTTGATAAAACAAGGCTCTAAACTTTAGCTCTGCCTGTTTGTAGTTATAGTAAGGCGTGGGACGAATTTGCTTTACAAGTTCTACGAGGTACTCGAGCCTATGATGCATACTGTCGGTAGTAATCACCGGGATTTCTTCGGCCACTTTTTCAACTGCCAACGTCTTATTGTTCTTGGTAAATAATCCCATTATTTTAATTTAATGTCGCGATAAACGAACATATTTTTATAAAACCATGCCTGAGTATGATACATGTAATAGGAATAACTTTGCAAAAAAGAGAAGATATGTCGACAGGAACAGAAACGCTGGAAGAAACCGGAGTGGAGGTGCTCACAGCGTTTGAAAAATTTTACCAGATTATCGTTTGGAATGACGAGATAAATACATTTGAGTGGGTAATACAAACACTGATTGAGGTTTGCGGGCATTCGGAAGAACAGGCAGAACAGTGCGCCATGCTTATTCATACAAAGGGTAAGTACGGGGTAAAAAAAGGCAGTTATGATGATTTGAAGCCACAGTGTGATGCGATTACCGACAGGGGAATAGGCGCAACAATCGAAGTGATGGCATAAAAAAGTACTGTTTTATTTAAAAAGTGGAAGGATTACGAGGCGAATAATCATGATAATAATAGCAATTAAAAAGATAAGAATTGACAGCCGGTTCATTCCGTGCATGTACTTCAGCCACTGATCGCGAGGGGCGTTTGGGTCTCGCTTCCTGATATATAAGTACTCCGCTATTTGTCTCCAGACTCCCATTTGGTAATTTTTTTTTCAAACAAAGTTAATGCTGCTTTTGTTCGCATGAATACTTGTCAACTCCCCTCAAACTTATATTGATCAATTATTGTAAAAGTTAACAATTTCAGCTAAACGCTTACTTTTGCATCCGTTTGAAAATCTATTAATTCGAATATATTTTATACTATGGGTCGCATATTTGAGGTTCGTAAATCTACCATGTTTGCCCGGTGGGACAGGATGGCTAAACAATTTACACGTATTGGAAAAGAGATTATTATTGCGGTAAAAGCGGGAGGACCTGACCCTGCAACCAACCCTGCACTGCGACGTTGCTTTGCTAATGCCAAAGGTGTTGGCATGCCTAAAGATCGGGTAGAGGCGGCGATTAAAAGAGCACAGGGTAAAGACATGACCAATTACGAGGAAGTGATTTATGAAGGTTATGCTCCTCACGGCGTTGCTGTTTTGGTAGAGACTGCTACTGATAATCCTACACGTACTGTCGCTAACGTAAGAATGCACTTTAGAAAAGGCGAGGGCAGCCTTGGTACAAGCGGCTCGGTGGCTTTCACCTTTCATAGGATGGGAGAGTTTAAAATTAAAAACGAAGGAAGTAACCTTGAAGAACTCGAACTTGACCTTATCGATAACGGACTGCAGGAAATAGGTGAAGACGAAGAAGGACACATTGTATTAAGAACAGAGTACGATGACTTTGGAACCATGACAAAAGCGCTCGAAGATAAAGGGATTACTCCTTTAAGTGCAGAACTCACCCGCATTCCTACCACCACTGTAGAACTGCCTGAAGAACAGGCTAAAGAAGTGTTGGAACTGGTTGACCGGCTGGAGCAGGACGAGGATGTACAAAAGGTATATCACAACCTGAAATAAATGAAATGATTGATTAAGCCCTACAATTAGAAGTAACTTTACGTGGCCGGAGCGTTTCCGGCCTTTTTTAATGCCTGAGATAACCACCATAGCCCACCCCGTACTCTTGTTTGACGGCGTATGTAATCTTTGTAGCAGTGCGGTGCAATTTGTAATAAAACAAGATACAAGAAAACTGTTTCGGTTTGCCTCTTTACAATCTGTAGCCGGCCAGGAGATATTAAATAAACACCACCTTTCAAAAACAGATTTCCATTCATTTATTTTACTTCAAAATGGCAAAATTTACACTAAATCAACTGCTGCTTTAATGGTTGCAAAATGTCTTACTGCGCCGTGGTCCATACTACATCTCTTTATGCTTGTGCCTCCATTTATCAGAGATAGTATTTACGGTATAATTGCCCGTAACCGCTATAGTTGGTTTGGCAAAAAAGAGCATTGCTTCCTCCCCTCGCCCGAATTAACAAGCAGATTTCTTGGTTAAGTATAAGCAACCTTCTCAACATATTTTTCCTCTTACATGCATTACCCGGTATTGCCTTTTCTACAACTTTTGTAGCCCCTTGTCTTACTCCACATATTCGAGAAAAAATCAACTTTTACAGCGTTTTAAAAATTGCTGAATTCAACTCATCTTTTAAAGAGAATTAATCGTGTTCACCATGCGAAACGCTTTTAGCATGTCTATTCTTTCTTATAAAACACCAATTATGAAAACAATGTTAACACCTTCGAAATGGGTTTACATGATTGCTTTTTTGTGTTCATCGTTATTGAATTTAACGGCGACAGCACAAAAATCAGCAGCCAAATGTGCAGACTTTACTGCAAAGGTTACAAATGGTTCGGTCCTTAACCTCTGTAGCGGTTCCTCCATTACTCTATCCGCCCAGCCGGCTGACAGAAGTTACACTTTTCAATGGCAGGTGCAGACTACTGCGGGCGGCCCTTTCTCCGGTATCTCTGGTGCTACAGGTGCTACCTATGCTGTCAATAGCCTTGGCGCATACAGGGTGTACATATCTACAGGCTCCTGTATTGATACCTCTGGTATTACCAATGTGATACGCATAACGCCTGAAGGCGGAAAAGTTACGCCTGCGAATAGCTCTCTCATTTGTCAGGGAGAACCAGGCGGATTGCTTGAAGGAACCCAGGTACCAGGTGCCGACCAGGGTATTATCACCTATTCGTGGGAGCGGAATGAAGCAAACAGCGGATGGACCCCTATCACCGACGCATCTGCTCAAAATTTCACTGTTGCACGTCTTTTTATAACTACCGCTTTCAGGCGTGTGTCAAATGATAACTGCGGTAACAAGGCTTACTCAAATACCGTTACTTTAAGTATTGCTCCCGATGTTGTAGCCGGCACTATCAGCCCTATGACTCAAACTATTAATGGAGGAGAAACAGCGGCCACATTTACTACTGCCACAGCAGCCAGCGGAGGAAGTGGAAAGTTTGCTTACAAGTGGCAGTCGAGTATTTATGAAAACGCCACTTTTAGTGATATTCCGGGCGCTACTGCAGCAAGCTATGCTCCCGGTTCTTTGACACAAACTACCTACTACAAAAGAATAGCGACAGACCAGCAATGCTTTACTACTGCTGCCACCGCAGTCGCTGCTGTAATTGTTAAAAATGCACCCCTTTTGCCGGGCTCTTATACAGTAAATTCAAACTGTTTTTTCCCTGGTTATCCTTTGACTAACCC
>JALYZZ010000573.1 GCA_030948675.1 Bacteroidota bacterium
GTCCGCGTGTGAGGTCAAATGAATGAACTGTTTTATTGGACCTTTCCAACATTGCTGCAATTCCTGTCAACGGTTCCAACGCTCTTATCAAAATTGCATTCGGAATATCTTTTGCGTTGGTAACGATATTAAACATTTGGTGTATGCCATAGCAAAGGTACACGTATGCTACACCGCCGTTGCTATACATAACTTCTGTTCGTTTGGTACGGCGGTTATTGTATGAGTGAGACGCCTTATCAAAAGGTCCGTTGTAGGCTTCGGCTTCTACTATTCTGCCTGCAGTCAACTTGTTCTCAAAATTTGTTACAACTATTTTTCCCAGGAGCTCTTTTGTAATAGCTACAACGTCAGCTTGCTGGTAAAACGAAGCCGGCAATTTTTTCCATTCCGTCATATTGATCTTCAATTAAGCCAGTGTCAAACTAATTTATTATCGTTGTTTTATTAATTCATCCGGAGAATGATATTTCCGGTTGCTTTTCGATTACTGTCTAAATTTATACCATAAACACAAACCCTTTTGCTAAAAGACATTGTAGCTGCTATCCGGTCGTACAATGAAGCACACCGCTTTATCCGCAAACATAAATTGTGGAAGTGGATAATTGTACCCGGCCTTGTATATATGTTGATGTTTTGTATAAGTATATATTTCTTTGGGAAAAGCGCGAGTTATGTGATTGAGTGGCTAACTATACACACAGGCCTGCGTCAATGGATCGAAAATCTTCAAAGCCGCATCGCAGGTTTTTTGTTTACCATTGCCGCTATCGTGCTTTGGCTTATGCTGATGCTATTTTACTTTTCCCTGTTCAAATATCTCTGGTTAATATTAGGCGCTCCAATCTTTGCCTACATCAGCGAAAAAACAGAAGACATTCTTGAAGGAAAAACAATTCCTTTTAATCTATCTCAATTGCTCAAAAACGCTATACGCGGTATTAAGATCGCAATGCGCAATACTTTGTGGCAGTCAGTTTATCTCATTTTTTTTGTCATCCTTTCATTTATACCTGTTGTTGGCTGGGTAGTTCCCGTTTTTGCTCTACTGATTGAGTGTTTTTACTATGGATTTTCAATTCTTGACTATAGTTTGGAGCGCCATCTGTTAACCGCCGCGGAAAGCATTGATTTTATTGGTAAACGAAAAGGACTTGCCATAGCAAACGGCCTCTTATTTTACCTTTTGCACCTAATTCCGGTTGTCGGCTGGCTTTTAGCGCCCTCATATTCTGTTGTTGCTGCCACCCTGAGTATTCACAACGAGAAGCGGAAACAGGAGGAATCTCGTGTAGAATATTAAATATGTAGTAGAAAATAGAATTCTTATTCGGTGAGGAGGATTGGTCGAGAAAAAATTGCAATGAAAATCTCAGTGAAGCAACTTCTGTTATAGACTAAAGCATTTTTTTGTGGCAAAAACAAAAACGAAAAAAATGGTAAAAACGGCGAGCAGTTAAAAACGGCAATTTAAGCAAGAATAACTTTTCTTTGCTGTCGCTACTTTCCGCCAATCTGTAAAAGTATACTTATCAAAAATGAAAATAAAAAAGGCTGTTATTACTGCCGCCGCCCGTGGAGAAAGATTGTATCCGGTGGCCGATACTATACAAAAGGCAATGTTGCCTGTAATTGATATTGACGGACTGCATAAACCAGTTATTCAGATTATAGCTGAAGAAGCCTTTTCAAGCGGTATAGAAGAGATATGCATTATCTGCGCACCCGGCGACGGTGCCCGGTATATAAATGCTTTCAACTCTTTAAAAGACAACCTGAATAACTCTTTTAAAAGGGTCGACTGGGCAAAAATGGAAGCGGAGAAAATTGATTTTTTACTAAGCCATATTCAATTTAAAGAACAGGGGGAAGCGTTGGGCTATGGACATGCGGTGTACTGCGCCGAAGAGTTTGCTGCAAACGAACCTTTCCTCCTGTTGTTGGGCGACTACTTGTACGTGTCAAACCTATTGAAAAGAAGATGTGCACAACAACTAATTGATTTGGCTGTGCAAGAGCAGTGCTCTGTGTCGGCCGTTAACCCAACAATAGAGCATCAAATCACCAGGTATGGCACACTGACGGGCAAACAATTGGCTAGTCAGCCCGGCGTTTATCAAATTGAAAAAATTATCGAAAAACCATCTTTAAGTGTAGCAGAGCTTGAACTGCAAACACCAGGTTTACGTGTTGGGTATTATCTATGCTTTTTTGGAATGCACGTCTTTACCCCGGTTGTCTTTGAATTAATTGAAAAACAAATGGACGGGGATAACAAAAACGTTCTACTCACCCCTGCATTGCAGGAGCTGGCGCAAATAGAAAAATATCTGGCGGCGGAAATGAAAGGAAGCCGGTATGATCTGAGCGGAAGACATGGCTATTTGCGCGCGCAGGTAGCTCTCGGACTAGCAGGTGAAGCACACAATGAAACGCTGACAACGCTTGTAGAACTACTGGCAGAAGCTAATGGAAGAAACTTTAAATAACATGAATACAGGTTGGCATTTTGCCTCGAGACTCAGCAGTATCCTGATTCGCCAAATCAGCCTGTATTTCCTTCGCCTGTATTAGAACCGGACAAACGTATACAATCTCTACGGATTATAAGTTTAGTGTGAGTAAATAACTAAAAAACCGGAAAAGAAACAGCAGCATAACCGCGATGCTGCTAAGAAGCTAAGCCATATTTTCGCGTATATCGTGCATAATCTTCCTGGCTATATTTTCGGCAGTAGTTTCAAAATTGCTTTCTGCATAAATGCGAATGATAGGTTCAGTATTGCTGGTGCGAAGATGCACCCAATCATTTTCAAACTCTATTT
>JALYZZ010000604.1 GCA_030948675.1 Bacteroidota bacterium
CAATAGAAGGGTCGGCGTCTAACTGCTCAAGGGTACGTTTATACCAGTTAACCTGGGCTGTATCTTCAGTAGCAGAAAGATCGCTAAAATTAGAATTAAGGAGAATGACGGCGACGGAGTCTGTTACATCCAATGAGCCGGTTTTACTATGTTTTGGAAACCGGATTTGAAACTTCTTCTGACCCTTTGCCGACTCGCCCAGCACCTCGTGATTGCCTAAAGCTGCATTTACTTTTATACCCTTGCTTCTAAGTTTTTGAAGGTACACATCCATCGGCTTCCATTGTTTATTGCTTGAGCCTAACGCTACTACATCGCCTAACAAATACACCGCGGCGGGATCGCGGGTAAGAATGTCATTAAAAATATCTTTGGTGGCCAACCTGTTTTGATTTGATTTCAAAAACAGTGTTTCAACCCACATAGGGGCTTGTGTGTCGCTCGCGAACACCATTTCGTTACTTGAATTGGCAGTACTGTCTATGCGCTGCCCGGTGGCAATGACGGAAAGACTACAGGCAAAAATGACGATAAAGGAGTTAAACAACATAGTGCCGCGTTGTATGAGTATCGGAGTTTTAATGCCACGTAAATTAACTAATGCAGAGGAGGCTACCGGCGTGCATCGCCATTTTTAACGTCCGGAAATTGAATAATTAACAATACCCGTAGAAGTTGCCAAATAAATCGCGCTACCACTTTAAAAACCGCCATGATGCCTGCAGTTGCAATCCAAAAGACCCTCTCAATGTTTCTGCGGCGTACAGCCATTTTGCCTCAGCACCAAGTGCTATTGCTTTGCTCACCGGCACTGTGTACGCCGCGGCACCCATCCATCCCGGGGTTACTTTTTTTGATTGCGTTTTGCCTGCATAATCGAGATTAGTATTTAAAATATAAAAACCTGGCCCGGCAAAGAGATTAAAGTGCTTTTTTACTGAAACTGAAAATTCGAGCAACAGTGGTATTGCGTCCAGGGAAACAGTCCCTCTTTTTCCATCTGCGTCACTAAATTTATAGGAATAGAAAGTCATATAACCCGTTTCAAAACCTGCTTTTAAACGGTGATCGGGGTGCCACATAATACGGGCAGTGCTAACTGGGTTTACTTTTATAAGCTGTGGCTGCAGGTAAGCGGGAGCACCCTTGTTAGAGGGAAAATAACCAACGCCTCCACTTAAGTATAAAATGAGGGTGTACTTCTTATCCCGCTGCTTTTTTGTTGTCACTTCTTCCATCTGTCCAAACGTTTTCAAAAAGGCGAACAACAGTAAAAAATAAAGAATAACGTGCTTATTGCTTTGCATAATAATAATAGGCTACTGATGAGGCATAGTTAGTCAGGATACCGTCGAACTTGCCCTGCGTAAAATATTTGTTTATGTTTTCGGGTACATCAAGCGTCCACACATAAGCCTTACGGCCGGCTGCATGCATTTTATCAACCTCATCATTTTGCAAACCAAGTGTCCATCTTGGCCCCCATATTTTTGCGTTTGTGGTGGCAACGTCGTCCGGTGTTAATTCACATACCGATGGTATGTTCTTATAGTCTGGCAGCTTCACAAAGTTGTCTAGTACCTGCTGATCGGGTATGCCGATGGTAATATTTACATTGCGACCAATGGCAGCAGCCTTCTGCATGTACTCCATCTGTATGTCACGCTCCTTCTGCATGGGTCCGGTAAACTTTGTATCAAGCCATACATATTTCAAGGCCGTTTTGTAAACAAATGCATCGAGGGCTTCGCGAAGCGTAGGAATGTGCTCGCCATTTATTAAGCGAACCAGTGAGTTTAATTGGGCATAGCTATAGTTTTTTACCGGACCAATCATCCCATTTCTTTGAGTGAGTCGCTCGCTGAGTGCTTCGTCGTGAAATAACACCGGCACGCCATCGCTCGTAAACCGAACATCTATTTCGATACCCGTTGCGCCAAACCTCGACGCTTGCTTTATTATTTCTACACTATTTTCTGAAGCCGGTAATAAGTCTGAAGTTCTGCCACCTCCCCTATGTGCAACTATTTCTAGTGGTGTTGCCTTGTACAAGGGTCTGTCGTACTGCATTTTAATGGTGCTGGAAGGTGTTGCATCACCACTGCCAAATGTTCCACTAATTACGGTGGAAGGTTTGGTGTAAAGTGTGGAGGAATCAAATAGATAAATGCCTCCGTTGCTTTTGGTAATGGTAAATCTTGCTATCCCTGTTTCAGTATTAATCATGTTTCGCCAATACCCATTTAATAAAATACTGCTGTCAAGTTTTCTGCCTTCACAGATAACATAGACCACTGGTTTCTGGCAAAACATAGACAGATGATAAATGGTATCAGTTCCCTCAGCCGTATAACTCCATTTGAGCGCTGCTGAGCCACCAAATACATCTGTTCCTTCCGAAATCGTGTAGACACCTTCTATCTTATTTCTTATGTTATTGTTTAATGCAATAGCACCCGGCGAACTAAAGAGCGGCCATTTTGTATCCAGAATCGGGGCAGAATAGTTTTTCTTACACGACCAGATAAGTAAACACAACACTGCTATACTGGACACTTTTATCATAAGATGAGACCAATTATTAATTGAGGAAAAAATATGTTTCGGTCAAAGTTTTCAAAAGCAGGCCATGTCTGCCAGAAGAAATCGGTATATAGGGCACGAAAACCAAGTGTAAGATTTTTGTTGCCATAAAATGGCTGCTCCAAGGCGATGGTATAGGATGTGCCACTAAAAAACCTGTAGTCGGTTGTAACCTGCTCTCTGCCTGCAAAGGTTCTTATGTTAAAATTCATAATTGCATCGGCCTTCAACGAAAGCAATACCTGCTTATTAAAGCGGTAGCCAATTGCTACATGAGGGTAGTTTTGCCAACCACTGGCATGGGATTTAAAACCGGCAAAATTTACAAATCCATACCAATAACCTACATCATCTCCGGCGCCAACTGACACCCTGTTATTCAATTCTGTTGCCCACCGTACCCCGGCTGTTGCTAAATTTTGCAGGATTTGAAATGACAATCTACCGTCCAGATTCCAGTTGTTGCCTATATTTCTAATTACATGTAAATCGCCTGCCGGCACCCTGTAATGCAACTCCTCTGTTATATCATAAGGCAATGTAGTAGCAGTTAACCCTATTGAAGTAGTCCATTTAGAATTCATAGGATGGGGAAAGAATATAAACTTTTGCTGCTCTATGGGAAGGTTCTGCGCCGCAATATCTGTTGAATGAGTAGTAAGGCTAATGGTTAGCAAGAGCGCAACAACAATTCTTTTTGATAGAAAAATGGTCATCTATTATTAATTCTTTTTCAATCCATTGTAAAAACAACAGCAGTACCGGCGATACAACACATTCTTTAAATACTTCATTATCGCATCAACACAAACATTGCATATTGCTAACAATTAATGTGTTATGCAAAAAATAAGCCCTGCACTCCCGACGGAAATTGTTGAGGTTATAGAGTAATAAAAATAATTTCAATTAAACACAGAAGGGCATAATTCCTACAAACGAATTGGTTCACCAGTAATTGCATAAGTAATGGAAATAAGTACCAGAGAACGGCAACTTTTCAAATGAACCTTTTTCTGCCGAAAACGCAAAAAAACGGCTACACACAAAAAAGCCTGGCTTTGCAAACCAGGCTTTTTGTCGTAAAGGAATTTTTACACCTTAATTTTAAGAGATTGCAGGTAGGTCTTAGTAATGGTTGCGCACTGAAGCGGGCTTTTTTCTTTATCAGGAACCGCATCTAATTCTACAATACCCCATCCCTTAAATTTAATGGCGTCGAGGGCTTTAAAAAAGGCAGGCAAGTTAACTTTGCCCTGGCCTAGTTCAACAAAAGTATAAGCCTTAGAGTCTCCGGCAGCATTAGGTCTCACGTCTTTGAGATGTAATGCATGAATGCGATTTTTATAAGTATTTAAAGCAGTAACAGGATCGCCGCCTCCCTGAAAATAATGTGCGATATCTAAGAGAAAATGAACGTTTTTATCATCGCAATTGTCTAAAATAATCTTAACCTCTTCCGGCTTTTGCCCCAATTGGCCCATGTGGTTGTGGTAGTTTGTCTGTATGCCCAAATCAAGGGTTCGTTTTCCTATTTCATTTACCAGCTTTCCGAATTTCACCAGGTCTTCCTGGCTGGGGTCGCCTTGTTTAGGTCTTGATGAATTTGTTATTTGTATATTCCTACCTCCTAGTGCTTTAACAAATTTTGCATTGCTAACGTGTGTTTCTATAACCGATTCATCGTTACCCGTATTGATATTAGCGTTACCGCTCGAAAACATAGGCAGGCTCAATCTATTTTGTACTAGCAAATCTCTTATTTCGGCTGGTCTTTCACCATACTCTTTCAGCATAGTAGAGCGTAGTTGTATGCCTTTAAAACCCAGTGAAGCAATATCTTTTATAGCCTGTATATCATTTCCTCCCCAGGTAATAGCGGAATAAGCAAGGCTCATATCAGGAACAAGGTTAGCCCGCGCGGCAAAAAAAGAGGATACAGATAAGCCACCTGCGGCTAAACCAACATTTGCAATGAATTTTCTTCTGGAAA
>JALYZZ010000065.1 GCA_030948675.1 Bacteroidota bacterium
GCTTTGCGTTTTGCGATGTATTCCTTTGCGCCTTTGCGTGCATACTAAAAATAACATGCAAATATCGCTATCCTGAAAATTTGAAGGCCTCCTTCTTATCCACAGGTGGGCTTAACTTATCGTTAAAAACAATCAAAAAAGCTTTGTTTTTGCCGCATTAGTCTTTTACTTTGCCCCACCCCCAAATATGATTGTAAAACAACTTTTATATTGCTTCTTGTTTGTAGTACTTTTAACTAGCTGCGCTCAATTAAAATCGTTGTCATCGCGCGATAGCTCAACTTCGACAAAACCTTCTCAAAAATCATCAGCTAAGAAAGTAAAGTTCCTTGATAATATATCTGTAACTCCCGGTCAGGTGGTTATATCAAAGCACGCAATGGGTCCGGCAATGCCGCCAGTAGAAAAACGTAAAAAGCAGCGTGAATCATATAATCAATATGCGGCGCGTCCCGTATCCAACAGTGGCGATATAGAAAGGGCAGACTGGCTACAGTTAAAATATGCCATCCTTCTAGATGCAACAGTTGAGACCCTAACCAACGTAAACCTCCTAAAGCTGATAGACGAGTGGTATGGCACAAACTATTGCATGGGTGGCAATACGAAGGATTGTATAGACTGTTCCGCTTTTACTCATATTATCATGCAGGAAGTGTACAATGTGAATGTTCCCCGAACAGCACAGGAGCAGTTTAAGTCAAGCCAGCACATCAATCTTGAGGATCTTGAAGAAGGTGATCTTGTATTTTTTAATACAAATGGCGGAAGCGACATGTCTCATGTAGGAGTGTATATGTTGAACAACAAATTTGTACACGCCGCAACAAGTGGTGGCGTTATGGTGAGCGATTTAAACGATTCTTACTGGAAACCTCGTTTTAGAGGTGCCGGAAGATATATTATGCCCACGGCATCAGTCGGAAGATAATATAGTTGCAATATAGCCGCTTACTAAAAAATAAATGTGTTTTTGCTTTTTTACCTCCCTCATCATTGCTTTATATTTTTTCAGAAATTTCCGCTCAGTCTTCAGCTTCTCTTTGTAGGTGATCGATCACTTCGGTCCAGTTATTAACTCTTGAATGATGATTAATTCCTGCATTATGACCGGCTGTAAACATCAGTGTTTTTCCCTTGAAGGTGTCAAGATTTCTCACATGATCGTCTATCATATAATCAGTACCAATAATGCTCTTATCACCGCAAAAAATAATATTCTTCCATGAGATAAATGGGAAGTGCTCTCTTAGCCATTCGTATTTTTCAAACAAAGATTGTGGAAATTCCATTGCTGCAGACACAATGTATATTTCAAACTTTTCTGACAGTTTCAATACCGCTTCCCGGGCACCTTCCATTACCGGTACCGATCTAAAAAACCCTTCAGTCGTTACATATTTTCTCACCGCATTATCAGGTAAACCATCTGCTTCCGGCTTTCCTTCAAAAGCTTCAAGGCCTATACGAATTTGGTGATCTCTTTCATACCAGGCCATAAAATTTGAAACTGTATCGGCTATTACCCCATCCATATCAATCGCAATAGTCTTTTTTGTGTTCTTCATTTGCAATTTTTAAAAGTGCAAATATAGGCAGGCAATGCTAAGGGCAGCAACGATGACTGAAGCGAAAGTTTATTACTGTTTTTAATCGATTTCTCCACCGCTATAACTTAAACTGAAAACTTCCAAATATTCCAAATCTGCTTACCGGGATAGGAACGGGCGCATTTGGGTTAGGTAAGGGGGTAGGGTTTATCATACCGGCGGGTGCAAGTGGCTGAGGTGCAAAGCGCCACACCAGGTCTATTCTAAAGAATTTGAAAATATTTTCAAGACCAGTGCCTAATTCAACGTAAGTTTTACCTCTAAGAGAACGAAGCCGGTAGTTCTCATAATCTAACCTGTTCAACCGTCTGTTATTAAGGGAAAGATCTCCGTTTACTGCCTTTACATTCCAAAATTGCCTGATAGGCACCTTTCTCATAAACGGAAGCAGGTTCAATAACTTCTTATCTATATTATGCTCCAGATTTATCCCAATAAATTTGTCGCTGAAGTATTCAAAACGGTTCATTAAATTAAAAGCCTGCTTGTTGTAATAATAGATTTCGTTTCCAGGATGTAGTTCCAGTAACATAAACGGAAGGGGACCTCCAAAAATTTCACCACCATATACATAATAACTTACGTTACCCCATCGCGGTATTCTAAACTTCTGACTGATTGAGGTACTAAGTTTTTCATAGCTGTAATCACTACCTGCTATGCCTGGAATACCTACCGCATATTTAAGCTCAAAAATTGGGTTTACCCCCTTTAACCTGTACGTTTTACGGTGCGTTGCAATACTCTTTTCGCCTGGCGCATACCGAAGCTTTAACCCTGCTTCAGCACTGGTTATGTTTTCATGGTTTTTTGAAACAGAGGACCTGTGGGGCAGCGGTGCGAAAGTTTCATAGTTAGTGTGACTAACACTTAATTGCGCCGATACATTGCTTTTCCATTCTTTAGTTACTGCGGCCTTAATTTCCTCTACCTGAATAAATTTCTGCCTGATATTGGGTCTTC
>JALYZZ010000627.1 GCA_030948675.1 Bacteroidota bacterium
ATAGAATGCTCGTGCCCGCCCAGGATCGCGGCAAGACCTGGAAGTTCTTTCGCAAGCAAAATGTCGTCTGCTATTGCCTGGTGAGTGATGGCAACAACAGCATCTACAGAGTCTTTTATTTTGTTGTATGCTTGCTTTGCAGCGTCAAGAGGATCTTTATAGTACACAAAATCAGCAGGATTGGATGGAAGTGTAATACCGATAAAACCAATTTTTGCTGTGGTACCATCCTTGTCTTTTAATGACATGCAGTACGTTTCCGGAAACGGCATTTCACCACCAGCGCCTGTTCGGACGAACGGGATTGTAGCACCATTTATCTTGTGAAAAGTGTTGGATGACACCCATAAAAAACGCGACTCGTTTATTCGCTCCTGCAATTCTTTTTCAGATATGTCGAACTCGTGATTGCCAAATGTAGCTATGTCCATTCCTGCAGCATTCATAGACTCTACCATCTGAGCACCACGAATTCTTTTTCCCTGGTACTGAAGGCTGTTATACACCGAAGGACTGAGAAAGTCGCCGGACATAACTAGAAACGTATTTGGATTAAGTTGTTTGAATTGCTTTTTCAAGGCCGCAACCCGCGCCATTCCACCTTCTTTGCCGCCTGCTATCGGCGCTATTTCGTATACATCATTTACCTGCACAAACACTACTTCAATTTTGCCGTCATCTGTTGCTTGTGAAGTAACGTTTCGCGTCGTCTTGCAAGATGCGGTGATCAACAAAGTAGCAAGAGACAACAGCCTGATGTATGGTTTCATAACAATGGTTAATGCAGGCTAATGTAGTAAACATGCCGGGTAAAACAAAACACAAAAAACAACGAATAAAGCTACTATTCGTAGAAGGGTGTGACACAAGAATGGCGAATAGGGTTAGTGTGCCGGAGACAAAAAACTACTTGCTTAAATGCATGCTTCTCTCTTTATACAACGTTCTAAAGTAGGGATCGCGCAGGTCTTTGATAAAGCGGATAGCTTCGCCGGTGCTTTTCATTTCGGGACCCAATTCGCGGCTAACGCCAGGAAATTTATCGAAACTAAAGACAGGTTCTTTTATGGCAAAGCCTTCAAGCTTCTTTTCAAATGTAAAATCCTTTAGTTTAGCTGCATCCAACATTATTTTTGTGGCAATATTAAGATAGGGGATCTGGTAAGCTTTGGCTATAAAAGGCGTAGTGCGCGACGCTCGCGGGTTGGCTTCTATCACATACACCTTATCGTTTTTTATAGCGAATTGAATGTTGATAAGCCCTTTAATGTTCAATGCGCGGGCAATTTTCTCGGAGTAATACTCCATTGTTGTTATAACAAGCGGTGTTAGATTGAAAGCGGGAAGTACTGCGTTGCTATCGCCGCTATGGATGCCGGCTGGCTCTATATGCTCCATTACACCCATCACATGAAAATCTTCTCCGTCAAAAATAGCATCTACTTCCGCTTCCTGGCAGCGGTCGAGAAAATGGTCAATTAAGATCTTATTATCGGGAATGTGCTTGAGCAGGCTGACGACGGCATTTTCAACCTCGTCGTCGTTTATCACAATACGCATTCTTTGCCCTCCTAATACGTAACTTGGACGAACCAATACCGGGTATCCAACTCTGTTTGCTACTTCTATTGCCTCATCTGCAGTGAAGGCAGTACCGTATTCAGGATAAGGAATTTCGAGTTCTTTTAAAAGATCGCTAAAGCGTCCACGATCTTCGGCTATGTCCATATTGTCGAATGAAGTACCGATGATCTTTATACCTTTTAAATGAAGTTTTCTCGCAAGCTTCAAGGCGGTTTGTCCGCCTAATTGTACAATGACCCCGTAAGGTTGCTCCAGTTCTATAATTTCCCAAAGGTGCTCCCAGTAAACAGGTTCAAAATATAATTTGTCAGCAATATCAAAGTCTGTACTAACTGTTTCCGGATTACAGTTTATCATGATGGCCTCGTACCCTGATTCTTTAATAGCCATCAGGCCATGTACGCAGCAATAGTCAAATTCTATTCCCTGGCCAATGCGGTTGGGACCGCTACCTAACACAATGATTTTTTTCTTCTGAGAAGGGATAGACTCGTTGGATGATAAAGTGTTGGACATCAAAGACAAATTTCGCGAAATTAAGGATAGGGGCTGATAACAAAAGTTATTTTTTAAATGCAAGTAGGCGCCAGATTTTTTCAGTTTCTTATTCCATCAACCAATATGGTAATAATATTCTCTTCGAGGTCTTTACGATTGACCTTATGTACAATGCGGTGCCATTGATCTACAGCGCCGATAGCGTTGATAAATATCATTACTGCGCTGTTTGCGTCTACCGTCTTAATTTCTTTATTGTCAACGCCTTGCTGTACAATTGCTGCAAAACGCCTGCGGTAGTGTCTCCGCATTTCGCGGTATTCTGATAAGTGCGGCTCATCCATGTTGCGCCAATCGTGGTCGGTTACATATACCTCTTCATAATTGTCCATCATTTCAAGCACGTGAAAACGCAACAGCTTTTCTATCTTATTAATCACCGGCCCTGCCTGCTTTTCGAGGTCACTAATATGACAGGTATATCGGTTTGCCACATTCATACATATCGCATTGAGCAAGTCTTCCTTAGAGTCAATGTGGTTATAAAGGCTGGCAGCTTCTACACCTACCCTTGCCGCCAATTCTCTCATGCTGGCAGCTTTATACCCCTTTTCCTTAAAAAGTTTGGAAGCATGTTCAATTATAGAATCCCTTTTGCTGTTATTTTCTGTTGTCTTAATTTTTGCCATATGCCCGCTCTCTTTAAAGGTGACGCAAAGATATTAAAAGTAGCAGCGTAAGGCTGTTTAACCTGTTAAGTTTCATTAACAGAGGTGGTACAAACTCTGTAATTTCACTACCGAAATCGGGTAGTTGTAATGCAGTTCTTTTAGGCATCTTTCTAAAAATCATTTAGTTTCGCACCCCGATAGCCGCAAGCACGTTGTGCAGCTCTGTCACTACAGAAGTAAAAAAAATCAATTTAAATCTTTATTTATGTCTCTAGTTGTTGTTGGGTCAATGGCGTTTGATGCCATTGAAACGCCGTTTGGCAAATCAGATAAAATTATTGGTGGAGCTGCTACTTATATTGCTTACAGCGCCAGCAATTTTACTAAACCAATTAAGCAAATCTCTGTGGTAGGCGGCGATTTTCCACAAACGGAATTGAACGCTTTAACTGCCCGTGGTGTGCAACTTGAGGGTGTGCAAATAAAAAAAGATGAAAAGAGTTTCTTCTGGAGCGGCCGCTATCACATGGATATGAATACACGCGATACTTTGGAAACCCAGTTAAACGTGCTTGAAAACTTTACCCCCGTTGTGCCCGACAGTTACCAGGATTGCGAGTTTTTAATGCTGGGCAATCTGGTGCCGGCAGTGCAACGAAGTGTAATTCAACAAATGAAAAAACGTCCAAAACTAATTGTGATGGATACGATGAACTTTTGGATGGAAATAGCGCTCGACGACCTGAAAGACGTGCTTACAATGGTAGATGTATTGATGGTAAACGACAGTGAGGCGAGAGAACTGAGCCATGAATATAGCCTGGTAAAGGCTGCAAATAAGATATTGACAATGGGGCCTAAGTACCTTATTATTAAGAAAGGTGAACATGGCGCTTTATTATTTCACGAAAACCATGTGTTTTTTGCGCCGGCATTGCCTTTAGAAGATGTATTTGATCCAACGGGCGCCGGCGATACTTTTGCCGGAGGTTTTATAGGTCACCTTGCAAAAACAAAAGACATCTCTTTTGATAACATGAAAACAGCTATCATCATGGGCAGTGCGATGGCAAGTTTTTGTGTTGAAAAATTTGGAACGCAAAGGCTTACAGAAATCACAAGAAAAGAGATTGATGAAAGATTAGAGGAGTTTGTAGAGTTAGTGAATTTTGATATTGATTTAGTATAATCGGTTGCATTACTCCTGCAGCCAGTAATATTACCTGCATTTGTTTTAAGACACAACTCCTACAAAACCAAAAGGCCTCTTCAATATCGCATATTGACGAGGCCTTTTTGGTTTGGGAACAATTGTTCGCTCTACTGCTTATTAATGCTTTGCTGCAACACAGTATCGTTTACTTTAACAACTACCTTATACATACCTTTTGCAAGGCTGCTTATATCAATAATATTATTTGATAATGTGGATCCGCCAGCCTTTTTCATAAGTCTTCCGCTGAAATCAATGATTGATATTTCTGCTTTATCCGCTATTGGCAATCCGGTTATGGTAAGCACCAGTGAACCGTTTATAATTGGGTTTTGCAATATTGTAAAAGCTGCCTGAGACTTAGTATAATTTATTTTGATTACTGAAGAGTAAACGGCAGCGCCACTGAAGTCTACTGTTTTTAAACGGTATAAAACGTAATCTCTTTTTGTAGCGAGAGGGACGTCGTTTACCGAATACTTCATATCAAGATTGCCTCCCTTTGCGGCTATTGCAGTCTTTTTAATCCAACTTCCAGCCTCATCTTGTTGTTCCACCTCATAACTTTTTACATTGAGTTCCTGTGCTGATTGCCATATCAAAACTACCTGGCTGTGATCTTTGTAGCCGTTGAAGTATTCAAGCTTTACTGGTAAGACAAGGTCACCAAGCTGTGCACGAATTTCACCTCCGGGGTGTGTGGAATTATGAATATTTACATAGGTAAAGCCACGCGTCATAGAATCTGCAAATGAGCTTGAAACGGTTGCGCTGCCTGTAATGGTACCAGTAATATCTTTCGTTACTGAAAGAGGAACAATGACAGGCCCGTTTGTACCTGTTAGTCCACGGTGTATATGGCCTGCCGAAGCAGCGGAATCCAAACCAGTAAAGTTACCCGTCAGGAAAACTTTGTTAGTAACCCGGTCTAATATTGCAGTCACCTTACCTGTTGCTGTCGAACTGTTGGTAGGAACTTGCTGTGAAGAAGATAGTGTATTTGTAAAGTATTGTGTTTCTCCGGCAGTTGTTGTCACTAATTGACCACCAATTTCTCCGTCAGGGTAGCTCGCATCATGTACATTAAGATACATCAATCCACCTAAGAGATTTGATTCATCTTCAGCACTTAAAGTAACCGTGGCTGTTAAGACACCAGAGGTGCCACCAGTATTA
>JALYZZ010000069.1 GCA_030948675.1 Bacteroidota bacterium
GATAAGGGAGGCCGAGCTGAACAAAATTCCCTACATGTTCGTAATAGGTGAAAAGGAAGTTCAGGAAGGTAAAGTTGCGCTCAGAAAGCAGGCAAAAGGAGATTTGGGTACAAAAACCATTAGTGAAGCATTAGAGTTTTTGAAAGAAGAAATTGATAGTAAAAGAGCTTTCGAATAATTTTACTATTTTTAGTTATATGACTGCTACACAATCTTTAAGAATTTATGAAATTCTTCAACGTCATTTTGGTAATGATGCTGATGCAAAAATTGTAGTAGAGGAAATAGAGCAGGTTGTTTCAAATAAGTTCACCGAGGAAAAAGAAAACATTGCTACTAAACCAGAAGTAATGTTGTTAAGGAAAGATATTGAAATCTTTAGACAAGAAGTAAAAACCGGGTTCGCAGAAAGTGAAAATAGAATGAAGTAAGAAACTAAAAAATTAATAATTTGGATGCTCGCACCAATGCTTATATCGGGCGCAATATTCATAACCCTTTCAAAAGTATTTTTTGATAAATAATAAAAACAAACAGTAACCAAAAAACAATTAATGGCAGTAAACCCGGGTTTTTTTAGGGGACGTAACCCAAATTTTCGAAAAGAGCAACAACAGGAACACCGTACAAACAGGATGATCCGGATACCCGAAGTGAGATTGGTAGGAGAGGGAATTGAACCAGGTATTTATCCTACAGAAAAGGCTTTAGCGATGGCTGAAGGACAAGGTTTAGACCTTGTTGAAATTTCTCCAAATGCCGTTCCTCCTGTATGCCGTATAATCGACTACAAAAAGTTTTTGTATGAGAAGAAGCGGAAGGAAAAGGAGATGAAGGCAAATTCAAAACAAAGCGAGGTTAAAGAAATCCGCTTTACCCCAAGTACAGACGAGCACGATTTTGATTTTAAGTGCAAGCATGCCGAGAAGTTTTTGAAAGAGGGTGATAAAGTAAAAGCGTATGTGCAATTTAAAGGACGTGCGATCATGTTTAAAGATCGGGGGGAATTACTTCTCCTGAAATTTGCTGAGCGCCTGGCAGAAACAGGTGTTTTGGAAGGCATGCCGAAGATGGAAGGTAAAAGAATGCTGGTTATTTTTGCTCCTAAGGGACAAAAGAAAAATAAATAATTATATCCTTGAATAGTGCGTAAACAGTAGAGTTTATCTACTGTTTTTGGCGTTTTTACTAACCAAAGGCTAAGAAGATGTAAGGCATCTCGTTACTGCTGCAATATCACGTGCTACTCGTTACGTGTTTTCTGGTGCTACTTCACGACGTTTTTATTCAACCATTATTTTCAGTCTTTCTTCAAATTGCTAATACAAGCAATTGTTCTTACAAAAAACCTGTAATTACTCTTTTATTTCCTCTTAAAATTTATTAAATTTGATAGTAGAATCCAAATATTTTTAAAACTAATGCGTGTACACTGCGCATTTAAAATGTTACGCTATGAATATCCAATTCAATTACCACGGTGCTACTTATAAGGCAGGCCTGGAAAAACGCGGTGACAATACATTAGAAGTAGAAATAAAAGATAATGCCTTGAAGGAGCAGTTTGGTAAATCGCTTCCATTTTTTGTCGAAAACCAGTCAGTTGGTTTTAATATGCTAAACAAGGGGCACTCAGATCTTTATGCCTTAAATAGTTCAATTTCGAAAGCAATTGCTGAGCAGTATAAAGAACTTTTGTAACTATTGTTGCTGAGCAATCGTTTTATACCGGTAGGGAAGATAACTGTCAGTAGGCCTATTTGGAGAGCAAGATAAATGTAGAAAGTTTTTAAAGCAAAATACCCGCTTATCGCGGGTTTTTGCTTTAAAGCAATCTGTTTTATAATTCTTTTCCTTGCAACAATCAATTTACTCCCATTTCTTGGTACGATTCAATTGGTTCACAAGTACAAATTAAGTTACGGTCTCCGTACGTGTTGTTAACGCGACTAATAGCAGGCCAAAATTTATTATGCTTCAGATACTCAAGAGGGAATGCAGCTTGAGAGCGGGTGTAGGCATGGTTCCAACTGTCGTCGGTAATAACCTGCAGGCTGTGAGGAGCATTTTTTAATACATTATCGATTTTGTCAGCAGTGCCATTCTCTATTGCCACTATTTCTTCATGAATGTTTATTAAAGCATCGCAAAACCGATCCAATTCACTTTTAGGCTCACTTTCTGTCGGCTCAATCATTATGGTGCCTGCAACGGGGAAGCTTAAAGTAGGCGCGTGAAAACCATAATCCATTAGACGTTTTGCAACGTCCTCTGCTTCTATGCCCACACTTTTAAAAGGTCTCAGGTCTACAATAAATTCGTGTGCACAGGTATTGTTCTTGCCACTATATAAAATCTTATAGTGTGCTTCCAGTCTTGCCTTCATATAATTGGCATTAAGGATGGCGTATTCTGTCGCTTTTCTTAAACCTTCTGCTCCTAGTAGTTTTATGTATGCATAACTAATTAGCAAAATACTGGCCGATCCATATGGCGCTGCACTTACTGCATTTGCGGCGCTGCCCCCGTTGATGTTTACATGGCCGGGTAAAAAGGGTGCAAGCTTGTCGTTGACACAAATAGGTCCCATACCCGGGCCGCCGCCGCCATGCGGGATGGCAAATGTCTTATGGAGGTTCAGGTGACAAACATCTGCGCCAATAAATCCGGGCGCGGTCAATCCTACCTGCGCATTCATATTTGCTCCATCCATGTATACCATGCCACCATTTTTATGAATGATATTGCAGATGTCGCGAATGCTTTCTTCAAACACGCCGTGGGTACTTGGGTAAGTAACCATTAATCCAGCCAGCGTATCTTTATACTTTTCTGCATTTTTTTGTAAGTCTTCAACGTCGATGTTTCCAGCTTCATCACACTTTGTAACTACTACTTTAAACCCTGCCATTACTGCGCTTGCCGGAGTGGTTCCGTGAGCTGAAATCGGATTAAGTATCACATTTCGGTGTGCTTCGTTTCTGTCTTCGTGATACCCTTTAATCGCAAGCAGTCCGGCATATTCTCCCTGCGCACCACTGTTAGGTTGTAAGGAGGTTGCCGTAAAGCCAGTGATACTGCTGAGCCATTTCTCTAACTCCACCACAATCTGATGGTAGCCCTGCCATTGATCAGTTGGGGCAAAAGGATGCATTTTTGAAAATTCAGGCCAGCTTAAAGGAATAAGCTCAGTGGCAGAATTTAATTTCATTGTGCAGCTTCCAAGCGGTATCATTGAGTTGTCTAGGCTAAGGTCTTTGTTTTCCAGCCACTTCAGGTAGCGCATCATCTCCGTTTCGCTGTGATGCGTGTTAAATACGGGATGTAGCAGGAAGCCTGAAGTGCGGGTTAATGCGGTAGGAATGTTGTCGAGGCTGCTATCGTATTCAAACATTACCGCGGCATCGCCCATCCCCTTTGATGCGGCTAACAGATGAAGTATATCTAGAACATCGCATTGTGCGGTTGTTTCATCTACAGATACACCAATAAAACCTTCATCGTAATAATGGAAATTAATCTGTTGCGCTTCTGCAAGAGTACGAAGTGATGCCACATCGTCTACTTTCACTTTTATCGTATCGAAATAATGTTTGTTTACTTGCGCAAAGCCCATTTCATTTAGCTCATTGCTCAAAGAATGCGCAAGAAGACTAACCCGTTTAGCAATTGTTTTTAATCCTTCTGAGCCGTGGAATACTGCATACATTGCCGCCATGTTTGCCAAAAGCGCCTGTGCAGTGCAAATATTGCTGGTGGCCTTCTCCCGGCGAATATGTTGCTCGCGTGTCTGCAACGCCATTCGCAATGCACGATTGCCTTCACCGTCGATACTTACACCGATAATACGACCGGGGATAACGCGCTTAAACTCATCCTTTGTTGCAAAAA
>JALYZZ010000657.1 GCA_030948675.1 Bacteroidota bacterium
CTCCCGGCCCGGGCACTGTTAGCTGACCAGCATAATATAAGTTTGAAACCTTTTTGCTTTTTATAGAGGGCTTTAAAATGGCTGTTTGCATTAATGTGTTTGCCAGACCATATGCATTACCTTTAAAGGAGTTGTAATCATTTACAAAATTGCTATGAGCATACGTTTTTTTATAAATAATATTCTCCTTAACGGCTTGTCCTAAATGCTTTTCCATTCTTGAAACAATCTTCGCAAAATAATGTTCACGAAGCTGTTCACTATCGTTTTCTAACCCCGGCGCTACTGGTACTAAAAAAAACAGGTTCTCACACCCTTCTGGAGCCATCGATTCGTCAGTCGCTGATGTGACGCTTACATAAAACAGAGGTTCGTCGGGCCACTCTTTTGTTGCATATATTTTTTCTGCGTGGTCCTTAAAAGGAGCGTCAAAAAATAGCATGTGATGCTTAATGTTTTCCAGCTTCTTATTGAGGCCTACATAATAAATGAGGCATCCCGGAGCCATTACCCTGCTTTCCCAATATTCGTCATTATAACTTCTATATTCCGGTGCTAGTAGCTGTGTTTCTATGTGATGATAATCTGCGCTGCCAATAACTATATCGGCTTCAAATTCACCGTCTGATGTCATGACCTTTTTTGCCGATCCATTGATAATTTCCACTCTTGTCACTGACTTATTAAAGTAAAACCGAACGCCTAATTCCTTCGCTAAAGTAAACATTGCCTCAACCACGCTATACATACCGCCTTTAGGAAACCATGTTCCTCCGACTATATCTGCATAATTCATGAGACTATAGAGCGCAGGAGTATTTTGCGGCAGGGCGCCTAAAAATAGCACAGGAAATTCCATCAATTCTCTTAATCTTTCGTCCTTAAAAAAACTGGCAACATGTTTTTTCATGGAACTAAACAGGTCGAGTTTAAAAACGCCTTTTACAACATCCCATTCAATAAACTCAGTTAGCGATAAACCCGGCTTAAGCACCAGGTTTTGCATACCGGCTTTGTATTTATAAGCCGCTTCATTTAAAAAAGCATCAAGCCTATTTCCGCTTCCCGGTTCTATACTTTCAAACAACCTCTTTAAATCCGAATAATTTGCCGGTATGTCAATACCTCCTGATGCCCAGTAAACGCGATACGAAGGATCTAAACGGTGCAACGTATAGTAGGCCGAAACTGTACGACCAAAATGGTTAAAGAATCTTTCAAAAACGTCAGGCATCCAATACCAACTTGGTCCCATATCAAAGGTAAACCCCTCAGCTTCCATTTTTCTCGCCCTTCCACCTGGTATTTCGTGCTTTTCAATAACACTTACATCCCAGCCGCCTTTTGCCATAAAACATGCAGCCGAAAGACCTGAAAAACCGCTGCCAATAACTACTGCTTTATTTGCCTGCATTAATGAAAAATAATCAATATCGCTGAATTTGCGCTTTTAAAAGTTTTCTGGCAAAGTGAATGCGGCTCTTAATCGTACCTAGCGGCTCTTTTAACATTCCTGAAATCTCGTGATATTTAAAACCATCGAAGTATAAAAGAAAGGGCTTTTTAAAAATATCCGGAAGATCATTTATAGAGGACTGTATTTCTTTTAATTGCAGGGTAGTCTCAGCATTATTATTGGTAGTAGTTTGATTGTAATCAAGCAAAAAATCGTTGGGTGTATTGTCTAAAACAGTGTTTTGCCTCGCCTTTTTACGATAATTGTTTATAAAAACATTTCGCATGATCGTGTATAACCATGCTTTAATATTGGTACCTACATTATACTTCTCTTTATTGGCAAGTGCTCTAAAAAGAGTTTCCTGAAACAAGTCTTTTGCTGTTTCGTTGTCGCGGGTAAGGGTTATGGCAAATGGGCGAAGGAACTCTGCATTTGCCAATAACATTTGGTTAAATTCAATTGTAGACATGAATAATGGTTGTTTAATATTTCATCGTATAAAGTTAAACAATAAATGTAATAAACAAAATTAATTTGTTTAATTCTTTTCAGGGGGATGTTAAACAAAAGGAGCCGTTCGGTGGAAGAGGCAGTCAGTTTTTACATTAATAGTATTATACCGCAACATTTTTTTATTAAGAAAATTCGAAGCGATGGTAGGGTCCCCAAATCAAAATCATCTGTTGATTAATGAAATAGCGAGACTACTACTTGAATTATTTACGGATAAATAATAAGTTGGATTTGGCCGGCGGAAAAAATTATTCAGGAATTTGTGTAAGAATAATCAGGAAATATATTCTTTTACTTCGTTCAGGGATTTTTTGAGAAAGATATTAGCGGGTACACTTTTTTTGTAATTAGCTGTAAAAGCACCCGAAATAAGGATAGGAACGTTCTTTATCTTTAAATGCAGGTTGTTTAAAAATCGTTCCATATTAAAATTGGGGGCCAACGATGTAAGGTGAGAGTAAAGATAGTCGGGGTTTTTTGCGCTTACTATGAATTCAACATCTTCAATCGGCACATCTGCACCAAGGTACAACACCTTAACGCCCCTGTTTTTGAGCAGGTAATAAACATACAGCAATCCCAGTTCGTGAAACTCACCTTCTGGTAGAAATAATAAGGCAACTTTTTCTGATTTAAACTGGCTAACAGAGGTTTCAATACCCACGAGAAGCTTTTGCCTAATGATGTTTGTAACGAGGTGTTCCTGGGCAGGGTTTATATTATTAGTGAGCCAAAGAATTCCAATTTTTTCAAGGAAAGGAAAGATAATTTCATTGATTATTTTTTCAACTCCTTTGGCTTCGATCTGCTTCCCAAGAAGTTCCTCAAACAGGTCTAAATCCAGGTCGACCATAAAACTGATCAACTGGTTCACAATCCATTCCTGCTGAGCATAATTGTGCGAAAGTGATATTAGTTTTTGATTGATCTCACCAAAATCCATTTTATTGATATGCGAAATCTTAAAACCGTATTTGTTAAGAAGGGCAATATTTAAAATTGTCTTCAGTTCTTCGTTTGTGTAATAGCGGATGTTGGTATCCGTGCGCTGTGGTTTTAAAAAATCATAGCGCTGCTCCCAAATACGAATAGTATGAGCCTTTACTCCGGAAAGGTTTTCGATATCTTTTATAGTAAACGCATTCATGCAATTGAAACAACAATATTTATAAAAGGTTTAGTTGTGTAAAGTATAACTATGTAAAAAAAAAGTGTACAACGCACATTTATTTGCTTACATATTTATCCAGGCTCAAGTTTGGCCTCAACTGCTTCGGTAAAATTTTCGTTGATATTGCTATTAAATTTTATCATTCAACAAACTGTTAAGAGGTCTCACCAACTTTGTAATTGACCTATTTTTGTTTAAATCTTTACTATTTGAGCCTTATCATTCATACCGAAGAACTTATTAAAAGTTATCGAAACCGCACGGTAGTAAACAATGTATCTGTAAATGTAAAACAGGGCGAAATAGTGGGTTTGCTGGGTCCAAACGGAGCAGGAAAAACCACTACATTTTATATGGTAGTAGGCTTAATTAAGCCTGATGAAGGAAGAGTTTTTTTAAACGACACAGACATTACCCGTTTGCCAATGTACAAGCGTGCACAAATGGGTATTGGTTATCTTCCACAAGAGGCTAGCGTTTTTAGAAAACTTTCGGTAGAAGACAATATAAAGGCGGTGCTTGAA
>JALYZZ010000662.1 GCA_030948675.1 Bacteroidota bacterium
TTTGCCCCTTACGGAGAAGGAAGAACTATTGGTGCAAACTTCACTACACTTGGATTCAACACTATTTCAGAATTAATCTCTAAACAAGTCAATGCTGTTGTTTCAAATATCCTCTACAAAATTACAGGTGACCACAGCCTACAATTTGATGTAAGTACTTCCGTTTATAACAGCAGTAATTTATTTAGTGGAAATGTTACGGCTACAAACGCAATTGACCGTCAAAAAGTCAATTTTAAATTAGGTAAAAGTCTTTTTAATAATAAAGTAATGGTAACGTTTGGAGGAGACATCGACTTTAGAATGGGAACTAATACTGCTACTTCGCAGCAGTTAGGCAATCTACAGTGGCTGCCCGATCTAACTGTAGAGATTGTTTTGTCAAAAGACAGAAAGATCAGAGCCATTATTTTTAGCCGTAACAATCTCGATATTTCTACCGGTGCCCAATCTGTTGGCCGTCGTAACAGACAAGGAGTAAGTATTTCTTACAGAAAAGATTTTGAGTCCTTCTTCTGATGGAGAAAACCTAAGCCAGTTGAAAAGCCATACACCACCTCGTCTCCTGTTTTAAAGCCTATAAACATGGTGTAAACTGTTGGGCAGCATAGTTTTGTTCGTTTACAACACAATGCTGTTGCCTAACCATATCTACCGCATTAGAAATTTCTGCCTTTATGGGCACCTTGCTTTGCTTCGCAGCATCGCATCATAATTTGCCAAAGGGTTCGGCAGAAGAGTGTAACTAAATTCGCTGAAAGCCTCGTAACCACTTATGATTTTATTCACCGATCAACTTTATCAAGTGCAGCTTCTTCGGCTTTGGTCGTGTGAGCCTTAGCGTCTGCGGGAATTTTTTTTTCCATGGAAGTACCTAATCCGTTTTCTTAGTTAGATACAAACAGGTTGTTAATAGTCTTTACTCGCACCCTTGCAGTGTTAAGTGTTGCCAGTAACACTACAATAGTCTTGACACGATTTATTTTAATAGAATTAACTCTCTTGTTTTAATCATCCAACATACTTAATTGTAAAGCACATTAGCCCTTTGATTTATCATACAAACGTATTTGTTGGAAAAAGGAAAATTTTAAAAATGAGGTAAACATTTAAAATCACTGCAAACCGAAAAAGAACGATCCCCAATTTGAGTGCCCGCATTTTTAAAGACGTAGAATATCGGTAGAGAAACGAAATAATAGATGTTGCAGCTAGAATTCTTATGTGGAATGCTCTACTTTTAAAGCAAATACACTTTACTAACATGAACGGAATTAAAAAAGAAGATATCAAACAGGAAGTGTTTGACTTGTATGACGCCTATGCGCACAACCGGCTCAACAGGCGCGACTTTATGCAGCAGCTTTCAACATTTGCTGTTGGCAGCCTTACCGTGCCTGCCCTCATGAGTTTTTTAATGCCTGATTACCAGGGAGCCATTCAGATTAAAGCCGATGATCCCCGGTTAAAATCTGAGTACATCAAGTACGATTCTCCCCGGGGTGGAGGAACAATCAAAGCGTTGCTTTCGATGCCTGCAGATAACAAAAAGAAATTGGGTGGAATAGTAGTAGTTCACGAAAACCGAGGCTTAAATCCGCATATTGAAGATGTTGCCCGACGAGCCGCGTTGGCAGGATTTATTTCAATTGCACCTGATGCTTTAACTCCATTAGGCGGTTATCCCGGCAATGATGACGCAGGACGTGAAATGCAAAGCAAACGTGACCAGAATGAAATGCTGGAAGATTTTATTGACGGCTATAATTATCTTAAAAATAATAAGGATTGTAATGGTAAAGTTGGTGTTGTAGGCTTTTGTTTTGGTGGAGGAATTGCCAATAAAATGGCTGTAAGACTTCCGGGTTTAGCTGCAGCCGTGCCTTTTTACGGAGGTCAGCCAGCCAAAGAAGATGTTCCGAAAATAAAAGCGCCATTGCTCTTACACTATGCCGGACTGGATACACGTGTTAATGAAGGGTGGCCGGCATATGAAGCTGCGCTAAAAGAAAATGGCAAAGAGTACTCCGCTTACATATACCCTAACGTAAACCATGGCTTTCATAACGATACAACCCCCCGGTACGACAAAGCAGCGGCAGACTTGGCGTGGGATCGCACTATTGACTTTTTCAATCAAAAATTGAAGTAATTAAATAGAGCTTTTCAACTGTCAATACTGCATTTCTTAATAGGGTTACAACCTGGCGATTCCGGTTTTTTTTGAGGTAATTGTTGAAAGACTTTCGGACGTTTCCCCAGGTGAAATGAGGGTATGACGGCAACACAAATTGAATCGACTATTTTAGGACTAAAACTGAGTTTTAGAGTAATTCATGATACAAAAAAGAGGCGCTTTGCAGCGACCTCTTTTTTTGTAACAAACATTTTTCCCATTTCTGATATACGATTGCTATAACAGCTTCGCCCTGTAGTATAATAGTGCATGCTTACTCCTCTGTTTAATGTTAGTTTAGTTAATTAAACTATTTGTATACAAATAGAGGGTCATTAAAAAATCCAAAAAAAGACAGGATGAAAGTGCGTGACAGGTGTACAAAAACATTTATTTAGTTTTATCAGCTCATATATTTTGCCATAATTAAACCCCTTCTATGCAATTCGATTGCTGCCTTTCGTTTTGCGCTGTTTCAATAATATATCAGCTTCCTGCAAAATCTATCCTTCACAAAACTGGTAATAGTTTTATATTTATTTACCGCCCATTATAAAAACTTCATCAATCAAATAACATGCTATGAGCATCAATAGAAAAATACAAACACTTGACGAATTTACAATTCAACAGTTGCGTGAAGTACCTGGCGCTACCGGTGAACTTGCCATGCTGCTTCGAGACATAGGTCTTGCAGCAAAACGCGTAAATGTGGAAGTAAACAAAGCTGGTTTAGTGGATATATTAGGCGATGCGGGTGAAGTAAATGTACAAGGCGAAGATGTAAAGAAGCTTGACGTGTTTGCCAATAATCAATTTATTGGTGTCACACGCCATGGCGTAAGCTGTGCAGGAGTTGGCAGTGAAGAGAATGACGACATTGTTGTATTTGACGATGAGAAAAGCAACAACAGTAAGTATGTAATGTTGATGGACCCATTGGACGGCAGCGGAAATATAGACGTGAATGTATCAATCGGAACTATTTTTAGCATTTATCGCAGGGTAAGCGAAAAAGGTTCGCCGGTAGTTCTTGAAGACTTTTTACAGCCAGGCAACCGGCAGGTAGCAGCAGGTTACATTATTTACGGTTCCAGTACAATGCTGGTGTACGCAACCAAAATAAGTGTCAATGGCTTTACACTCGACCAGTCAATTGGAGAATTTACTTTGAGCCATCCGAATATCGAATGCCCGGAAGATGGAAGAATTTATTCGGTAAATCACGGCAATTTTTGGCAGTACGATGAAGCCATTCGTAAGTATATAAACGTATGTCAAAAAAAGGAAAAGAAAGACGGCGGGCCTTATACACAACGCTATATTGGAAGCATGGTAGCCGATGTGCACCGAAACCTGATAAAAGGGGGTATTTTCATGTACCCGACAACAACAGATAAACCCAAAGGTAAACTTAGGCTTTTATACGAGTGTAATCCGCTTGCCTATATTATAGAAAAAGCAGGAGGGAAAGCAACAAATGGCAAGCAACGCATCTTAGATGTAAAGCCAACTGAACTGCACGAGCGCTCTTCGTTGTTTATAGGTAGCATAAAGATGATGGAAGAGTTAGAAACTTATATTACAAAATAACTTGTAAGGCCAGGATGGCAACGCTTTAATCAGCTCGTTTAAAGGTATCGCTTATATGATAGAAAAGCGTAAGCAACTATGAGTAGAAAAACAAATGCCAGCAGCAAACCGGCGACAAACCACGGTCCATCATTCGTTACTGGCTCCCGTGGAAGATTTACGTTTAATTTTCTAAATTCGAGCTGTTCCATAACAATCAATGCTTCCTCAATGTACAAAAATTTAAAATGAAGAAAAAGGACAACATTTTAATCTCTTGCTTCTATTATTTAAACAAAGCATGTTCGCTTACTATCTCAAGTTGCAGAAATGTGCGCCGGGTTTGCAAATAACAACTTTAATGGTATTCGCTGCTACAAAAACAAATACGATTGCATTGATAGATTTTTTGGATAGTATAATCGCTAAAAGCGAGTACATTTAGTCTCTAATTGAAAAAGATCTAATACAATAAGATTATGGAAAGAAGAAAATTTTTACAGTCCGGAACGCTTGCCTTGTCAGGTTTGTTGCTTGCCCGGTCGTCACACGCAGAATTACTTTCTTACAAAAAAAGTAGTATACCGGTAGGGCTTCAGTTATATACGCTAGGCAACCTGATGACTACTGATGCCAAAGGCACGCTTCAAAAAATAGCTGCGATTGGATATAAAGAATTGGAAACTGCGGGTTCACAAAAAGGAAACTTCTATGGCTACAAACCAAAAGAATTAGCTGCCATGATAAAAGACATGGGGATGACGTGGCGGTCGGCTCACGTGGGCGGATCAGGCTTTTCTCCACAAGACATGTTGAAGCGAGCAAAAACGGCTGAAGACTCGGCAAGAGTACAAGGTATGATCAACCGAATGAAAGACGGGCCAAAAACACTAAACCTAAAAGACAATCACCAGGAGCTGGCAGACGCCGCTGCTGAAGGCGGAATAAGTTATCTGGTATGCTCCTCGATACCAGTGGGTACTTTAGACCAAATGAAAACAGCCGTGGAGGTTTTTAACAAGTCTGGTGAAGCTTGTAAAAAAGCAGGTGTACAATTTGCCTACCACAACCATACAAGCGAGTTTGACCAGGTGGAAGGGAACCGTCCGTTTGATTACATACTTAACAACACGAATAAAGATCTGGTGAAAATGGAATTAGATCTTGCCTGGGCTACAAAAGCAAAACAAGATCCACTTGAATTATTTAAACTTCATCCCGGACGTTTTCCATTGTGGCATGTAAAAGACCTGGATAAAACGACTATGAATCCTGCTGAGGTAGGTTCAGGGGTTGTTGATTTTAAACGAGTATTCGACAATGCCAAACTATCTGGCATGAAATACTATTTTGTTGAGCAGGATGGAGCACCGGCACCATTACAAAACGTAACTAATAGCTATAACTATCTTACCAAGCTACTTCATTAAAATAGCAGCTCAACGATAATATGCGAAGAGGCTCTTGTAACAGGAGCCTCTTTTTATTTCGCTAACTTCTATAACCGACATTTAATCTTACGAATGTTTGCCTGATAAAGCGTATGATGCCAACACCAGGCGCGGCATGTTTCATCAGCCTACTTTGTTACTAAAACTTAACCGATTTTACATATAACCTAAAATTTTCAGCATGCTTTGGGCGCTTTGCTCTTTTGCGTACACCCAATCTTTTAAGTTACCGTCTTTATCGCGACCTACAATAATGTGTTTAGGACTTGGAATGAGACAGTGTTTTATGCCTCCATAACCACTGATTTGGTCCTGATAAGCGCCAGTATGAAAGAAGCCTACGTATAATGGCTCTTCACCTGCCAGCTTAGGCAAAAAAACCTCATTTATATGTTCTTCGCTATCGTAATAATCATGGCTGTCGCAAGTGATGCCGCCTAAAACTACTCTATGGTATTCTTCGTCCCATTTGTTTACAGGCAGCATCAAAAACTTCTCCCCTATTCCCCAGGTATCCGGCAAAGTTGTGATGAAAGATGAGTCTATCATATACCAGTTCTCCCTGTCGTTTTGTACTTTCTGACCAAGTACACTATATATATGAGCCATGCTTTCACCTACCGTAAAACTTCCAAACTCGGTAAAAATGTTTGGCATTGGCACCTTTGCATTCTTACACGCTTTCTTGATATTTCCCACAATCTCGTTAATCATGAATTGGTAGTCATAATCGAAGCCCAAAGAATGCTTAATAGGGAAACCGCCGCCAATATTTATACTATCCAATTCAGGACAGATCTTTTTTAACTGGCAGTAAAGGTTGATAACTTTATTCAATTCACTCCAATAGTAAATATCATCCTTAATACCCTTGTTTAAAAATATGTGAAGCATTTTTAAAGTAAACTTGTCCTCATACCCTTCTATATGGTCAACATAAAACTCCAGTATATCTTTAGGCCGGATGCCTAAACGGGAGGTATAGAACGGAAACGACGGCTCCTCTTCAGCAGCGACCCGAATACCCAATTTGAAAGGAACTTTGACCGATTTTCTATATGCTTCTAACTCTTCCACGTTATCCAACACCGGAAATACATTTTTAAAGCCCGTATTCAGCAGATTTGCAATGCGTTTAGTATAGTTCTTTTGCTTGTAACCGTTACAAATTATAAAAGTGTCTTTTGTGATACTTTTTCTTTGATACAACTTCTTAATAATTTCGATATCGTAGGCATAAGAAGTCTCCAAATGAATGTTATACTTTAGTGCCTCTTCTACTATAAAAGAAAAATGCGAGCTTTTGGTACAGTAACAATAGTTATAGGCCCCCTCGTACTTATGCTTCTTAAAAGCATTCGCAAACATCTGCTTCGCCTTATTAATCTGCATGCCAATTTTAGGCAGGTAGGTTAGTTTAAGGGGCGTGCCATACTTATCTATCAAAGCCTTGATGTCGAGATTGTTGTATTGCAGATAATTGTTTTCTAAATGAAATCCCTCCTGAGGAAAGTGGAAGGTTTGCTTCACCAAATCGGTGTAAGTATTATTCATTGATGTGTAGAGGTCCTTCTTTTAATTAAAAAAAACAGAATAATTGACAAAATTAATTGTTTGCTGTATAATAAAAATAAAAAAACCGGAAGCAGAAAGGCCTCCGGTCGCTAAAATTACTTTTTGTACTATCAATTACTTTACTGAAGCAACCAATGCTGTAAAAGAAGCTGGCTCATTCATAGCGATGTCTGCCAAAACCTTACGATTAATATCAATTCCTTTTACAGACAACGCATTGATAAATTGGCTATAAGTCATTCCTTCTGCTCTTACAGCAGCGTTAATACGAGCGATCCATAACGTGCGGTATTCACGCTTTTTAAGCTTACGACCTACATAGCTGTAAGTCATACCTTTCTCTACAATATTTTTAGCTACTGTATAAACATTTTTACGCTTACCATAATAGCCTTTAGCCTGGTCTAGAATTTTCTTTCTTCTGGCTCTCGATGCTACCGCATTTTTAGAACGTGGCATAAGTTTTCGAATTTAGATTCCGATGTTCGGAACAGTTTTTTTAAATGATTTTCTTTCTCAAAAGTCTCCTACCTGCA
>JALYZZ010000669.1 GCA_030948675.1 Bacteroidota bacterium
GATGCGATGCAACTCCACACTCCCACATGCAATAGTTCCAATCCTGCTCGTGATCAGTGTATAGTAAAATCAACACACTTGCTTTCCACAACGTTTCTCTTAATTGCTTATTTAGGCTTCGCCCCACCTTGGGGCCTTCGGCCAAAGCTGTTGATGACTGGTAGACATCAACAAAACCTAAAGTAGACATTGTAACAAATGTTCTTATAACATCGGCAATTTTACTATCGCTATGTTTATGACTTATAAAAAGAAGCGGTTTCGTATCTGCAGGATTTGCAGTTGCTAGTTCCATAAAGCAGCGGATTTAAGGTAGAGAAAGTAAATATGATGAGATACGTAAAGTAAAAAAAAACCGCCGCTTTTGCAACCCAATTTTTATCTTTTTTCAAAAAGAGTTCCAGGGAATTATTTCTGTTATTGTTTCCGATTGTCATTATTAGTCGTCCTATTCATTATTATCATTAGACCTAATAAGTAAGAAGTAGGTTTCAGCACAAACAAAAACATCAAATAACAAAAATATTATTGAAGGAATTGGAGATAAACTACTAGCTGCTGAGTCAACAGTTATTAAAATAACAGATCCTACTATAGATAAGCCTTGAGTGCCTATTAAAATTGCTATCCCCGGTTTAACTTTTTTATGAGTTCCATCCCTCCTCCCCTTTTTATCAAGGTCATAAACGTAAGTTTCCCAGCCGAAGTAAGCAAAGTTTTCAGAAAGTTGTTTTTCACGTTTTCTCAGATAACCACCAATCTGGCAATTTCGAATATTATTAAAAGCCCAGGCATATGAAATAAAAAAAGCTAGCAAAGGGTATCCTAAAATAAGATAAACACCATTATAAGAACTACTATTGATCTTGTCGAATGCGTAACCCAGAATAACTCCCCAAACGGTAATAGCGATTTGACAAATAGTTGTTTGCTGCGAAAGTCGTTGATGTATTTCGCTGCGAAGTGAATTGTATTCCGCTATAAAGATATCCTTACCCTCTATTATTGATTGACTATTTCGAAAATCGCAAATTTCGGCTTCTGTATCGGTCTCATTGCTGTTAAGCTTTTGATTACCCTTAATGGAAAGGGTTAAAAAACTCGTTAACATTGACAGGGTTTTTGATAGAAAAACAAATTACGTTATAAGCTTTATAAATACAATAGTTATCGTTAACCTCAAAAGATGTTATTCTCAGCTTATTATACGTTTCCAAAAAAGTCGCACAAATACTACTCCGATAGTGTTAGATAAAACAGACAGCTAAAAGTTTTATTGTAAAGCCGTTTCCATCCGGTAGCGTCACCGTTTGCGAACGAAAAATAGTTATTGATAAGTGGAGGTTGCAGCATTAGTTATACTACTACTACTGAATTATAATCTTTTTTACAGGCCGATACTTTTCTTCCGGCTGGCAGCAACTTATTGATACCCGTAAAAAGTAAAAATCATTTAATTATTAGATTACTGTTGAAATGATACTCAGTACAAAAGGCTTCAAATCCATTTAAAATTTCAATAGGAAAATAAGAACCTTCCGGAAAGATTATTTTTATTGTAAGATACTTTTTCAACTTATCAAGCGCCTGCTCAAGCGCATTGAAAATATCCTTCTCAAAGTTCTCATAAACTACAGAAAACTTACCGGTTACACCAGGCACCAGCTTGTCAAGTAAAATCAACTTTTCCTTTGGAATGGTATTCATTACTTCGTGCGCCTTCTCTCCACTCTCAATAAAATGTGGGATGATAACATAGTAATTGTAGTCGTCTTTTTTGTTTAAAAGCAGATGTTTAAATAAAGCAAAGTCATTGTTGTAGATGTAAAAGTCTATGGCAGCATCATCGCACAGGCAGATGCAAGCGTATCGTAGAGTAACTTTTTGTGCGGACTTAACTTATTAAAGAGTAAAAATATTTTAAGTTTACAACGAACGTCGGCACTCTTTACAAAATATCCCTTGCCTTTAACCGAGTCAGCAAGTCCTAGCTTCTTTAAATGTTTATAACCCTTTTCTGCAGTATCGCGCGAAATTTCAAACTCGAATTGGCTAAGCAGTGCACCCTATTTCAATAACAGCTACTTTATTAAATACACCTCTTTGCCTGCAAGTAGAAAACAACCGACGCCAAAATCCTCAAAGTCAGGTTTGCTGTCATAAGTAACAGGCTGGCCATCCTTTGGCTCTTTACCTGTACCCTGTACCCAACCGAGAGAACCGTCAGCACGCAGACTTTCTTTAACCATTGCATTCCATGCTTTTACAATTACCGGCAAGTATAACTTTTTGCTGAGAATACCATGATTAACCCCCATGTAAGTCGTCATTTTCGTAAAAATTTGACATTGACAGTATAAAAAAATGATCAGCACTCGTAGCATTCTAATAACTCACGGACTCAACAGGTTACTGTTTCCTCTACTACTGACCGGGCATTTACATTTGCGCCCGCTTTGCTTGTATGTGAGCGATCTCCCGAAAAAAATGCTTTTACTTTACTAGGTCCCCCTTGGTCATGCGTATCTGCAGTAATAGCATTCAGGTCTTTTCCCGCGCAGCATCGTTTCAGTAAATAAGGCACATGCCGGTAGGCAAAGCGGCACATCTCCGTCTCCTTTAATCTTATTAGACTCTCAGCCTTCTAAATTTTTTTTACAGCCACTTACAATTTTATATTGGTTGAGTTCTTAATACTAACTGCGCCCCCGTCCTTCGCGTTTATCGTTACATGTTTAAACTGCCAGTTCTTAGCGTATTGCACCTCGCCTGCATTTGTAGTGCTGATAACAACATTTTCAAAGTTGAAATTGTCCAGCGTTGATTGCTCAAGGCCAACTGCATTAATTGCTTTGGCAGATTGCTTTACCACCACATTATTTATATAAATGTCTTTAAACTTTGGAATACCTTTTTCTGCCGGCGTTACTTTGTGCAGCATTGTCTTCCAGTGTGCAGGAATACTGTCGTAATTGTACACCTCTGGCAAGTTTGAATAACTATATGCGGGGTTCCAGTTCATTGTGTACATAAATGCATTTCCTACACTATCCATCACAACATTTCTAAAGTGAATGTCTTCTACCGTACCTCCGCGCGTAGTAGCTGATTTGATATGAAACCCATTTCCGGTACCCTTTGCAAAAAGGTTTTCAGCCAACACATGTCTTATACCTCCCGAAGTTTCACTGCCTAATGTTAGCAAGCCTCCACCTTTTCTTGCAATACCGTTTTTTATAACGACATACTCTGTAGGCCGGTTAACGCGTAAGCCGTCCCAGTCTCTACCCGATTTCAAACAAAAGTCATCATCGTTACAATCGATATCACAGTTTTCAACCAATATCCAAGAGGAGGAATCGACATCTATCCCGTCAGTACTGGGCCCGTGACCGTCCTCATTATTTCGAATGGTAACACGGTCTACAGTGAGATACTTAGAATATAAAAGCTGCACTGTCCAAAAGCCGGCGTTGGAAAAAGTAAGACCTTTTAAAGTGACATCTTCAGACGATTGAACCAGGAAAGTACGCACCCGCTTTGCATCATAATCAACAATCCAGCGCAGCCCTTTCTGCTCATAATCTTTACGCATCGTCCAGTATTTATCCCAACAAAACTTTCCTTGTGCATCTACCTTTCCTTCTCCGGTTATCGCTACGTTTTTTTGACCGATAACATTGATGAGGGCAGCAGGCCATTTCATTTCAATGCCTGCAATGCGCGTATCTATTTCAGGGTAGTCATTAAAGTTTGTACTGCCTTTTATCAATACCCCTTTATCAATCCTTAAATGAACATTACTTTTTAAAAAAACAGAACCAGTGAGATAAATGCCGGGTTTAAATGAAACAATTCCTCCTCCGCTTTTAGCACAAGCATCAATTGCTTTTTGAATAGATGAAGTAGCAATTGTGGTTCCGTCGCTTTCGGCTCCATAAGTATTTACCAGGTAAACTATCTTTTGCGTGGGCATCCTTCTTGCACCAACTTTTTTTGACCATTCCAAAGCAGGAGCAGCACTGGCATGTATTGATAAGATAACACACAGTGCAAAGACAGCGAGAGCGATTTTACTATTGACCAATTGATGCTTCAAGATTTTATTTTTGGGTTTTCACTTGTTCTCGTATTGAATCGAGGTCTAAAAACTTTTTCCCTTCGTGGCGCCTTTCCAATGGTCAGTTCTAAAGGGCGATGCAGGTAGTCCTTCCTTGTTATATAAATTAGGGTTAGGCACGTTTGACCATGCGAACCGAACAGCCACCGGTTTACTAACCCCGTATGCCGAAACAACAATTTCATCCCCCACTATAACTGCTTTTGCAGGTACAAATTTTTGATCACTCCCTGCAATGGTAAATTCCGTTAAATCCCCACCTTTGGCTACCAAACCCGTTCCAACAAAATCAAATTGTAAAATCATCTTATCTCCCTCAATT
>JALYZZ010000731.1 GCA_030948675.1 Bacteroidota bacterium
CAATACCTCCTCCGGCGGAGCTTAAGGCAAAAGTCTTTGCAGAACTTAATTTAGAAGGTTCCAATAAAGCAGGCTTTTTATACTCAGAACCTAAAAGAGAGCAGACTAGCATTCTAAACATAAGTAGATGGAAATGGTTGGCTGCCGCTTCGGTTATTCTATTTATCATTAGCGCAGCTTTAAACTTCTATTTGTTTAGTAAATACAATAGTAAAAAGGATGCCTACCAGGCGTTGTTGTCAGAGAGAGAGACTTTACAGGCAAATAATCAGGTGTATCAGACACAGTTAAAAGAGTGGCAATCTGCAGCATCGATGATGTCTGACTCTGCAATGGCAATGGTAAAAATGCGCAACCCAAAAGGGATGGATGAAGCAGCAACGGTTTTTTGGAATACAAAAAATAAAGATGTTTATGTAATGGTAAATAAATTGCCTGATCCTTCTCCCGGCAGACAGTACCAGTTGTGGGCTATGGTAGACGGAAAACCGGTAGATGCAGGGTTGCTTGATCCTTCTTGTACAAGTGTCTGCAAAATGAAAAACATTTCCAGGGCACAGGCTTTTGCTATTACATTGGAAAAAGAAGGCGGCAGTCCTAGTCCCAACCTCAAGGCACTACATGTCATTGGCAGCATATAAATTCTCGTAAATCTACAATTACATCAAATATCCATCTAACTTTAGCCGGTTAAATTCTTTCAGTCAAAACTGGCTTTAAACGTATGCGGATCATTTCTTTTCTCCCTGGTATTGCCTGGTTTATCACGTCTGTTATTCTGCTTGCTCTTCCTGGCAATGATCTACCACATAATTCATTTTTTGACATTCCATTCTTTGATAAGTATGTTCATTTCACAATGTTTTTCATGCTTACCACCCTCTTTAGCTATCCTTTCATTTTTTCTTCGATCGATTGGACAATAGCAAGAGCTTGGATTACCAAAATAACGATTTACGTTATTCTTTATGGAATTGCTATGGAATTTGTGCAGAAGTACCTGGTCGTGGGCCGTTCTTTCGACCTTGTCGATATCGTTTTTGATGCACTAGGTAGCATAGCAGGTTTAGTAGTTACAAGAAAATATTATGACAAAAAAATAGGCCCCAATAGAAATCGGGGCCGCAACCAAAACTAACTGCTTATGAGAAAATTTGACTACTTTCTAATAGTAATCTTATATATTTAAAACAAAGTCTATGCCAATCTGCTTTGTCCTTTATTTACAGTGTTAAAACATTGATACGACACAATGGAAAATAAATAAAACTTCTTTTTGACTAGTGTTAAAGAGATATAAATTATTTTTTTATTTAAACATGCCGCCAATTTTACCCAATATTCCTCCTCCGTCTTTATCTCCACCCCCTAAATTATTCATAATGCTTCCTAATCCGGCTCCCCCGGCAAGACTGCTTAATACGCTGGACAAGTCGAAGCTTTTGTCGTTAGGATCATTTGTTTTATGTACGAACTTTTGCAGCACCATGGGTATTAACGATGCGGCAATTCCACCGGCTTTTCCAGAGTCAAGTCCAAACTTTTGCATCAGATTTTGTGCAAAACCTAACTGAATATTTTGAGCAACAGGTGACGAGGCGGCAGCTTCAGGACTGTTGTTAAACAGATTTTGCACTTCATCAGCCTTTCCGTTGGCAACAGCAGTTTTTAAACCGCTTACAATAGAACTTGAAGCATCTGCTACAGCTTCTTCGTTTCTATCGTTAGGAATTGCAGGATTATTTATAATGGCATCACCTGCATATTCTCTTACTAAATTCTTAAGATTTTCAAGCATAATAATAGTTTATACTTTATTTATTTAAAAGATTAAGCCAGCCCTCGCCGGAAGCCTGTTTTTTTAAGTTCAACTGCCCTGATTTGTCATTTTTGCTGCATTTTCCGCCATCTGTAATTGTTCTATAAATTCATCAATTTCTCCATTAATTACAGCATCGAGGTTGTATACTGTCAGACCTATTCTATGATCGGTGACTCTTGCCTGCGGCCAATTGTAAGTGCGAATTTTTGCACTTCGATCGCCAGTGCTAACCAACGTTTTTCTATGCCGGCTTATTTCATCCTCCTGTTTGCGTACCTGCTCCTCGTATAGCCTTGTACGAAGCATGTTCATCGCCTTTTCACGGTTACCCAATTGACTTCGCTCGGTCTGGCAAACAACCACTGTGCCGGTGGGAATATGCGTTAATAGCACTTTAGTCTCCACCTTGTTTACATTTTGTCCGCCCGCGCCACCACTTCTGGCAGTTTCCATCTTTACATCACTTTCTTTTAGTTCAAAGTCTATTTCTTCCGCTTCGGGCATCACTGCAACTGTTGCTGCTGACGTGTGCACCCGGCCTTGAGTCTCTGTGTTTGGTACCCGCTGTACCCTGTGTACACCGCTTTCAAACTTTAATATGCCGTAGACGTCTTCGCCCTGCACTTCAACAAGTACTTCTTTGTATCCACCTGCAGTGCCTTCGTTTTCACTTACCAAAGAGGTTTTCCAGCCACGCTTGCCTGCATAGCGCAGATACATATTAAGCAAATCTCCCGCAAAAAGGCTCGCCTCATCTCCGCCAGTACCTGCCCGTATTTCTAAAACAGCATTCTTATCATCCTGCGGGTCTTTTGGAATAAGAAGCCGTGTTAATTCTTTTTCAAGTTTTTCTTTTTTCTCTTCAAGTTCTGGCATCTCCATTTTCGCCAGTTCCCTCATATCCTCATCGTTGCTGTTAAGCGCATCCTTGCTTAAATCATAATCGTTCAACACATTTCTATATTCCTCAGCAGGTTGCATAATTCTTTCCAGGCTTCGGTACTCTTTGCTTAACCGTTGAAATTCTTTTTGATTACCTATAATTTCAGGATTTGTCAATGCAACTCCAACCTGTTCAAACCGTCCTTTAATCGCGTCAAGTTTATCTAACATTTGGTCTTTAATTAATAATTATTCAGGCTACGGGCGATATAAATTTTACTCAACATTGTTGTGTCACTCCCTTGTACTGCTTAATCTTTACGCTGCTTCTGCCTTTAAAAATTTGTGGCTGCAAAGTTAAGCCTTTCCACCTCCATTGCATAACCTTTGCTTGTCTTACTTTTGACCCTCTATGACGTTTCAAAAATTAAAGGCCGACAGGATCTTTACCGGTACAAAAATGCTTGAGTCAAATAGTGTCCTCATATGTGACGCGAGCGGGGTGGTACACGAAATTATAGACGAGCAGCAAGCTGGTGATGATGTTCGAAATGTAGCGGGAGTACTTACGCCGGGTTTTATAAATTGCCATTGCCACCTCGAATTAAGCCACATGAAACGTCTTATACCTGAAAAAACAGGCTTGGTTGATTTTGTATTTTCTGTGGTAACCCAAAGACATTTCCTTGACGAGG
>JALYZZ010000736.1 GCA_030948675.1 Bacteroidota bacterium
GATTGACCGCACGAAGCCGTAAAGTGGTTAAGTGTGCTATCGGCACGAAGCCTTGGCGCGCCACCCTGCACATCAGGAGTAGCTACAATCGGCCATACCTGTTGAAATTCTTCGCTAATTTGATCCGGCAAATCAAGGCCGCCATATTGAGGATTAATCTGCACCCTTACCAGCGGGTTTTCTCCGCCGGCGCTCGATAAGTACAATCGTCCATAGTTATCGTGGGTTACCCCCCATTGGCCTCCTGCACCAGACGGTATTGAATCGGCTTTCAACATTCCGTTGCTATATCTGAACCTTATAGGATCGTACGTTAAATACATGTAGTTATCCAGGTTCCAGTCTAAGCCGCTTCGCTGGTGTTCCATATTTGCATCAGTTACAGTATACCCCGGCTTTTCAAAAACAGTTCTTTTTACATCTGCTTTTCCATCTCCATCTGTATCTCTATAGCTATTGATCGTTATGGTATTTGTTTCGTTTACCAGCAGTTCATGGTTAATGCACTGTATCATCCTGGGAAGCATTAAGCTATCAATGAACACGCTGCTTTTATCCATCTTACCGTCGTTATCAGTGTCTTCCAACAACATAATGCGACTTACATTCAATCGCTCGTTGGTGGCATCTGCATCTTGCATATAGGTAAGCATCTCGGCCACATACATCTTTGCATTACCATCCCACGCAATGGCCACAGGTTCCTTTATCATTGGCTCGCTTGCAACGAGTTCGAGGTGATAGCCTTTGGGTAAGTTAAAAGTCTTTAAACTCTCCTCTGGCGTTAAATACTTATCATAAGCAGGTTTCGGATTAAAAGTGCGGTCGGGATAAGGATTGTCAGATTTACTCTTTGAAATCCCTTTTGTAACCGTGCAGGTATACACCAGCATTGACATTACCAGCAAGGCAAATATTGAGAATACTCTTTTCATGTCGTTAGATAAGGAAATGATTATTTAGTAAGTGATTTAGCTGAGGTTGTAGGATTTGCGCCCATGGCATATTTAATTCCGCCAAGAATATGCTGCAGGTACAACGGATCGTCGTAAGACTTGTTATCGTGCCCAAGAGCGGTATAAAAAGCACGCCCTCCATCAAAATCGTGATACCAGCACATAGGATGGTTTTCTCCGTTTGCACCGCCTGTATAACTATTTTCATCTATCGTTATCAAAACATGAAGGTCGGTTCCTAACCATTTAAAATTATACAATTCGTCAAACCGTTTCCATACTCGGGGCAAGTGTGCGGTAGCAATGTTGTTTGGATCTACCACGTTAAAGATGGCTTCCTGCTGCTTTGGATGACTTTTAAAATAACCGCCATTCAACTCACCATACCAGGGCCAGTCATATTCTGTATCTGCTGCTGAGTGCAAGCCTACAAATCCGCCACCTGATCTTATAAATTGCTGAAAGGCTTCCTGCTGCTGGTCGTTCAGCACGTTGCCAGTGGTACATAAAAAAACTACAGCAGCGTATTTCTTCAAATTTTCTGTAGTAAAAGCTTCAGCATTTTCGGTCGTATCAACATCAAAGTTGTTTTTAGTTCCAAGCAGGGGAATACTTACTTTGCCGGCGGCAATAGCTGCCGTGTGGCGAAAGCCGGCGGTCTTACTAAATACAAGTATTCTCTTTTGTTTAGCGGCAACCGCTGAGGTTATTAACACAGCAAGCACTATTAATAGCACCCGGACTGTTTTTATACATTTTGTTTTCATATTAAAGCAACCGTTTTATTGGCAATACAATTGATTACAAAGCATAAAAACCCCGAAAAGAATTCGGGGCAATCAGATGCTATATTATATTAAACGACTATTCATTATCCTGTTTGTATAATGATCACAGAGTAAGAAAACACTATTTACCTTTCAAAGAAAGTATATACTTGACCATCTTTTGTGCATCTTCTGTTGCTATAGAAGGATGAGGTGACATTTGGATAGGTCCCCAAACGCCACTACCGCCTTTTATAATTTTTTCTGACAGCTTGCTAATGTTTGCTTCAGTCGCCGGGTATTTTGCTGCTACTGCGCTATAAGCCGGTCCTACAACTTTCACTTTTAACTGGTGACATGTAAGGCAATCTGATTTCGATAACAACTGCTTTCCCTCTTCGATGTCAGCCTTTGAAGAAGTATTAGATGTGGAAGATCTTGTCTTAGTGGTGACAGTCTTTGTCGTTTTCTTTACCGGTTTTTTTGTCTGCGAGAAAGAATAATAGCTGCCGGTTCCTGCTATAACCAAACTGAAGAATAAGATTGAGGCTTTTTTCATATGACTTTTTGTATTTTTTCTAGGGAATAAAAATACAGCATTGCTGTTAAGTGAAAACAAATTTTTTTGTGATAAAACCGGGAATAATGGTTACAATAAATCTGAGAAGGGTTCAATGTTTTAAAGACGAGTTTACATGGACAAACAATTGGAATGCGCTAATTCAAAAGCCAATAGTATAAATGGTTTTTTTAAAAGAACTCACTTGCATTTAAAAGCCGGGGCAAAATCGAGACAAAAAATGTTACCGCTTTACACTACTGTTTTTTCACTACAGGTCAATTTCGATAGCATTCGTATCAGGGTTTACTGATATTTTTTTTGGAACTCCGTTTAGCTTTATTGAAAAATTATCAAAATTAATTTCTATCGGTTTCATTATAACAGGAACATTTTTTTCAGGCACTACCATTAACTCGCGCGATACACTTGGCGGCGGTGCAGGTTGTTCTTCTTTTTTTGCCCTGGCTTTTTTGGCAACAGCTTTCGCTTTTTCAGGAACTGCTTTGCCATTCAAAAACTCATCAGCAGACAAGCCTGCTTCGCGAAGTTTCTTGTTCAAAGCAAATCTGCGATCGTAAACACCCTGCTTTTCGATCTTATACTTTTTCATCGAATCTTTCACCTCTAAGGTAAGAATGTCGCGATCGCGTTGTGATAAATTTTCAAGATCAATTCTGTTTTGCTTTTTGACACTCGAAGCAGCCTTTGCCATAATTGGTTGATTTTTAAATTGGGGTTTTTTTAATTTGATAAAGATAATATTAAAACGAGTATTATTCTCCCAAATGGTTCAACCTCAACCTATCGGATCGCGGAAGGAAAGTAAATTACCAGGCAATACAGGTAGTAACATTTCAGGTTGCGCAAGAATAGCCGGTGGAGGCTGACAACAAAAGCCAGGAAGACGCAGCCGAAAAGATTTTAAAACAGGCAGACGGCGCATAATAGGTTTGCAAAGCACAGAGGTGAAAAGAATATAGTACCGGCTTATCAACTATAACAAAAGCAATCCAACCCCTGCCCGTACATAAGGCTCAGAGGACGAGGCCGTCGCAGCAATACCATTCATTAAATCGCGGTCGGTAATCCAACTCTCATCCTCACTACAGCATCTTCCTTTTAGGCCACCTTATCACAAATTTTTTTTGCTAGACTGTAAACAAATCCTCACTTTTAGTGTCTCTTTTTGGCAAATCATTTCGTCTTAATTATGTTTGGGTGTGAGTTATAATCCGGATATTCTTTTTTAGTAGCTATTTATGCTTTTCAACTCTCTACAATTTGCTCTTTTTCTACCTGTTGTATTTATTCTATATTGGTTTGTGCTGCCAGGAAAGTTAAAACTCCAGAATTTACTACTCTTAGCTGCCAGTTATTTTTTTTATAGTTGCTGGGATTTCAGATTTCTGTTTTTGTTAGTGTTTTCAACGCTTCTTGATTATAGTATTGGACTAGCAATTGATCATACACACGAAATTAGACCTAGAAAAATTCTACTATTCATTAGCATTGTAGTAAACCTGGGATTTTTAGCAGCATTCAAGTATTATAACTTTTTCATTCATTCGTTTGAAACGGCCCTTAATAATGTGGGATTTAAATCGAACTTTCATGTTCTAAACCTTGTTCTCCCGGTAGGGATATCATTCTATACTTTTCACGGTCTTTCTTATGTTATCGATATATATAAGAAAAGAATTCCGGCTGTAAAGAATTTTATTGTGTACAGTCTTTTTGTAAGCTTCTTTCCTTTACTGGTTGCAGGTCCTATCGAACGGGCAACACATCTGCTTCCCCAGCTTGAAAACAAAAGACGCTTTGATTACGCTAAAAGTGTGGAAGGCTTAAAACAAATTTTGTGGGGAATTTTTAAAAAAGTAGTAATTGCAGATGCATGCGCTGTGTATGTGAACAAGATATTTGAAAAATTTCAAAATTGTTATGGCAGCACTTTGGCTATAGGTTCTATTCTTTTTGCTTTCCAGATTTATTGTGACTTCTCTGGTTATTCTGATGTTGCTATTGGTACTGCAAAGCTTTTCAACATTGATCTGTTAAGAAACTTTGCGTTTCCATACTTTTCAAGAGATATCGCGGAGTTTTGGCGCAGATGGCATATTTCTCTTTCTTCATGGTTTAAAGATTATGTGTATATACCTCTTGGCGGAAACAGTGGGAGCCTGGCAGTAAGAATTAGAAACGTTTTTATAATTTTTATACTGAGTGGTTTGTGGCATGGTGGCAACTGGACCTTTATAGTTTGGGGCGCTTTAAATGCTATTTACTTTATTCCCCTTGTTCTTCTGAAAAGAAACAGAAGGAATCTAGATATCGTATCTAAAGGAAAATTACTGCCTTCGGGCGGAGAAATGGTGCAAATGATATCAACGTTTATGCTTACCTGTTTTGCCTGGATTTTCTTCAGGTCTGCCACTATTGGACAAGCAATTTTAATAGTAAAGGCAATTTTATCAAGATCAATTTTTTTTCAACCTCAAATATTTCCAATCCAAATCATTTTATTGTTAGTACTGTTTATAATAATTGAATGGAAGGGACGAGAGCAACAATTTGCCATTCAACAAATTGGCATAAAACTACCAAGATTTTATAGATGGGCTTTTTACAATATTCTTCTGTTGTTCATCTTATTTAGTTCAGGAAAAGAACAGCCGTTTATATATTTTCAATTCTAAAATCAATTACTATTGTGAAAATATTTGTCAGACGATTATTATTCTTTTTGTTATGTGAATTTGTACTGGTCATTCTGGTTTTTACTTGTCTGGATGTTGCGAACAAAATTGTGAGAAGAAACTTTAAAGTGGCCAAGAGCGTAAACACTTTATTACTTGGTGATTCTCATATTCAGTACGCGGTAAATGATACGCTTTTTCATAACTCCATTAATTTATCTCAAATAAGCGAAGGTTATATTTATACATTTTTCAAGCTGAAAGAAATTGTACAATCAAATCCTAACATCACTTCTGTTATTTTAGGTTATGGGTACCATGATTTTTCGACAATTTCTGACGAATCTATTTTTGCTAATCATTATTCGTACTGTAATTTCTTTTTTATTTTACCCAACAAAGAGCGAGTTGAAGTATTTAAAAAAAATAAGATTTTCTTAGGCGAGCAACTTCCAAACATTTTTAAATCGGGTTATGATAATCTTACCGCAACTGATAAAAATTATTCTTTTTTACGTGCTTACAAACCTGTTTTTACAAACCTTAAAATAAATAAGTCTTCCATTTCCCGAAGAATAGCAATGCAGTTTTACGAAGGAAATAAGACTAGAGGTTTTTCTGCTTTGCAGGAAAATTATTTGGATAGCATTATAAACTTTTGCGATCGAAAAAAAATTAAGCTAATACTTTTAAATACTCCATTGCACAAAGAGTATTTGGCCCAGGTGCCAGAAATATTTAAAATAAAATATTATTCTTTCATACAAAACAAAAGAGTTTTTTTAATTGATTTAAAAGACTTGCAACTGAAAGACGATTGCTTCTTGCCTGACGGAGATCACCTCAGCTACAAAGGGGCTCTAGAAACCACAAAGTACTTGTATAGCACTGTAAATTCACCGGTTAAATATCAAAGGGGGTAAAAGCCAAAGCTTTGCTATCAACTTCTTTCCATTGTTTCTTATTGTTGAAGCGGGCTCCTCATAGCATAGCTTATCCAGTGCTGCACGCAGAGGCATCTGGCGGCTTCTTGGGCTGGCCAACTGAAGATAGAAGCATTCGTATTTAACACATTTTATCAGTTGGCGATAATTGAAGAATGTGTAGAAAATACACTATCAGTAAGGGTTTGAATGAATTGAGTTAGCATTAGCGATAATTAAATGGACAATTATTTGTTTAAAAACGTGTGTTGCAACTATCTACTTTTGCGCAGTAATAATCGACGATAGTACAATAATTAAAAAAAAAGTACGGTCGCAAGGTTGTTAACAC
>JALYZZ010000013.1 GCA_030948675.1 Bacteroidota bacterium
AATTGACACTTCGTTGTCAAAAATGCCCTCATAACTGCGGAGCAGATACTTAATTAGATTTTCAAGATGAGGATGAGAAATCTCAAAGGCATGGAGTGCATCTTTATCGCAGGTAAAAGATATTTTAGAAGGCAGAAAAACCTGTTCATTAAAAGAAAGAATGCCTTCTTGCTCCAATGCCTTTATTGCGTTGATAGCAAGAAATACATCAAGCTTAAAATTGAGCACAAACTCGTTCAAATTAAAGTCATAATACATTCCCTCACCGCTACCTACGGGTATCTGCAGGTGGTTGGCTAGCGCCTGGTAAACGTTGCGAATCTCTGCAACAGATGGATATTTTATCTCAGGCAATCTTTTTAATTCGTCCAGTTCAAGTCTCGTATATAGTAAAACTGCATAGGCTCTTCTTCCGTCTCTGCCGGCGCGCCCTGCCTCCTGGTAATAGTTTTCAAGATTGTCTGGCAGATCTATATGTACCACAGCTCTTACATCTGGCTTGTCTATACCCATTCCAAACGCATTTGTACAAACAATCACCCTTATTTTATTATTAATCCAATCCTCTTGTTTTTGGTTTCGTTGTTCCTGTGCAAGACCTGCGTGATAAAAATCAGCAGCGACATTATTTAACCTTAGCAAGTTGGCAATTTCTTTCGTTCCCTTGCGGTTGCGGCAATAAACAATGGCTGTTCCCGGCACTTTTTCTAAAACCTCCAGCAGTTTATTAAACTTACTGTCGGCTTTAAAAACGCTGAATGAAAGATTAGGTTTTTCAAACGACTGCCTGAAAATATTTTGCTCATTAAACAAAAGGTTTTGGCAGATGTCGAGCTGCACAAGAGGCGTTGCCGAAGCAGTGAGCGCTAAAACAGGTATTGCGGGAAACGCTTGCCGTATACTTGCAATACGAAGATAAGGCGGTCGAAAATCGTAACCCCACTGAGAAATACAATGAGCCTCATCAACGGCAATCAGGTTTAAATTAAAAGCAGGAAGGTATTCTTTAAAAAGCTTTGTCTCTAATCTTTCAGGAGAAACATACAGAAATTTATAAGTACCAAAAGCTGCATTTTGCAACGTTTGCTTTACCTCGAAATAAGTCATGCCACTATAAATAGATAGCGCCATAATATTACGCTTCTTTAGGTTCTCCACCTGGTCTTTCATAAGGGCAATTAGTGGACTAATAACAAGACATAGCCCGTCTATAGCTAAAGCAGGAACTTGAAAACAAATTGACTTGCCCCCACCAGTTGGTAAAAGGGCTAATACGTCTTTGCCCTGCATTACCGCTAAGATGATCTCCTCCTGCAGGTGACGAAAGGAAGTGTGTCCCCAATATTGTTTTAGTATGTCATGTGGCGAGAGCAAATTATTGAAAGATTGGATAAAGGTAGTTCATGCACCATCCAAATTGTTTAAATAGAAAAGTATAACTGTTAATGCGCTAACAAATTTGGCCGGCTGGCGCATGTTTACAACAAAAGTTGAAGCGCATCAAAATAAGTCAACATGTTTTTGTGTTACCAATTGCTTTTGTGGCAGAAAACTTCAGTTGAAGTAAAACCAAATACAACCATACGCACTCAAAAACAGTCTACAAGAATGCCACTTGACATACACTCAATCTTACTATCAAGTATCAACAGGCATGAAATTTTAACCAAGGCAATTATCAGGTCAACAGCATGAAAATCAAGGGTCTGGTAATATCAATATTTTTGATTTAATTGAAAAAAATAAATCAATTTAAAAACAAGAAAAAGTATATTCGAACAAATAAATAAAAGCTTGCCATGAAAACGGTAGAAGACATTTTAACAACAAAGGAGAGTTCATCAAATACAATTGAACCTGATACAATGGTAATAGATGCTCTTAGAAAGCTAATAGACGTAAACCTAAGTTACCTTATAGTGTTTGAAGATGGTGAGTTTAAAGGAATTTTTAGTGAAAGAGACTACACACGAAAACTGGTGTTAGAAGGACGGTCAAGCCGAGATACAATGGTACGTGATGTAATGACAACTGAACTTCCGGAAGTAACCTTAACCGATACAGTAGAAGACTGCATGTACCAAATGAACACGCGCGGCGCGCGATACCTTTCTGTGCTTGATGGTAGTGAGTTTGTCGGAATCATAACAATTCACGATCTGTTACGGGAAGTATTGGCTAGTAAAGAACAGGTTTTTGACAACACCCTTACTAACTCATTACTTGACACAGAAGAGACTGGTAAAGTATTTTAAATTACCCGGTTGAAATATAACCACAACATGCATGCTTGATTAAACACATGAGGTTAATTTAGGCGTTTTAAGAAGGTGAGGTAATGGAAGGTTTTTTAATAAAAAAAGTTGATACAAAAGATGTGCATCTTCTGCGCGAGGTTGCATTAAAAGCATACGCCGATCACTATCTGGATTTATGGTACGATGATGGACAGTGGTACATGAACAAATATTTCTCAATAGAAAAGTTAAGCGAAGAATTAAGCGATGAAAACAGCCGGTTTTTTATTGCCTTTATAGATGAACAGCCTGTAGGTTTTTTGAAATTAAATATAAACGCACCATTAGAAAGCTTTAAAGAAAAAAATGCATTGGAGCTTGAACGAATTTATTTGAACAAGGAGGTAACCGGCAAACGAATTGGAAAAGAACTTGTTGAACTTAGTTTTAAAATATCAAAAGAAAATAACAAAGATATTGTTTGGTTAAAAGCTATGGATACGAGTGAAGGTCCGATTGCTTTTTATAAAAAAATGGGATTTAAAATTATCGGCACTCACCAGCTTAAACACGCACTAATGAAAGAGGATGTAAGAGGTATGGTAGTGATGATAAAAGAAATAACAAGCAAGTAAAAGAACCTGGTTTAATCGCACCTTGGTGGCTCATCTTAATTTGAAGTTTTTTGGTTCCGGTTTACTGTTTTCGCAGCAATATCTTTCTGTATTATCATTGAAAATCAAAAATGCCATTTTCGATTTTTAATGATGTTTGTATTTAAAACTTTGGAAGATATTTTGTAAGCAGGTTTGGCAGGGTACAAATAACAATCCCTTCTTTCGTTCTATATTCTTCAGCGTCGGGCACTACAATAAAGTTCTTTTTGGTTTTAAGATCTGCTATGCTTTGATAATTTCCTTTGCTGATTGCCGGGGCATTATTAAGCTTAACTTCTATACATGCTACGGGTTTTATGCCTCTTGCCAATACTATATCATATTCGGATCCTGCTTGTGTGCGGTAAAAATATAAATCTATTCCATTAGCCTTTAGTTGATTAATCTGTTCAACAACATAGGCCTCCCATGATGAACCAACGACAGGATGCCCCTTAAGGTAAATAATGTTTGGAACATTACTCAGCTGGTGCAACAATCCGGTGTCTCTAATATACACTTTCGGAGCTTTTACCAACCGCTTGCGTGTATTAATAAAAAAAGCAGGCAACCTATGAACAAGAAATGCTCCTTCTAAAAAATCTACATACCTATTAACGGTCGGAGCTGTAACACCCAACGACCGAGCCATCATTTCAGCATTCCATACACTGCCATTGACGTGTGCCAGCATGCTTAACAACCTCGCAATCGTATTTCCTGATAAGTCAACACCAAACAGGCTGCCTAAATCTCTTTCCACATAACTGCGAACAAAGCTGTTTATCCATTCAGCAGCAGCCTTATCTGACCGAGCTAATAAAGCTGAGGGAAATCCACCCCTAAGCCAATGTTTCTGTATAGTGATCTTTTCAGGCAGTTCCAATACATTAACAGGTGAAAGCTCACGGTAGGCTATTCGGCCCGCAAGTGACTCAGACACACCTTTTACCAATTGAGGAGAGGCGCTTCCCAATAATATAAAACGACCATTACGTCTGTCATTATCGATAACCGACCGAAGAACAGAAAACAGCGATGGAATAGTTTGAACCTCATCAATAATAACACACTTGTCTTTATTGTCAGTTAAAAAGGTAAAAGGATCTTCTAATCTTCGTACATCTAAAGGATTTTCCAAATCCAGATAAAGCGTTGGCTTTTTTTGAACCGCAGCAATCTCCTTAGCCATTGTTGTTTTACCAACCTGACGTGCACCCAATATGGCAACAGCTGGAAATTGCTTAAGCAAAATTTTTACTTCGTTGTTTAGCTTTCTTTCTATCACCTTACAAATCTAATATTTATTCCTTGAAAATCAAAAATGCCATTTTCGATTTTCAAGGAATAATGAAAAATAAAAACGTTGATAGACTACTTATTTACTAAAAAATAACAAACAAAATATATAAAGTAAATGGTAGCACTGTAACGGACAAAACTTCCTCCCGTTTTTGCCAACAACTATCAAGTGAACTGTTGGGTGCATTCTTAATTTTTTTTTATTTTTTACTAATTTATTTAGTAAAAAATACTAATTTTATTGTCATAAAAATTTTTAAAATGGAACAAACAACGAAATACTCGCCTCCCATACAATTTGGATTGTATGAATATTTACTTGTAGCCCATCCCGATGCTGCGGTTAATAAGAAGGTAATGATGGAAAAGGAACTGTTTGTGGCGGAGTACGGGCAGAAGATGGCTGCTAAAACAAAACCTCATATCACCATCGCTAACTTTCTTGCGCACGATGCTATGGAAGAAACGATTCTTCGCTACACGCAACGAGTTTGTAGCCAATTGTACAGTTTTGAAGTTGTTCTCAACAATTACAGCGGTTTTCCGCCCCATACTATTTTTTTACGTGTACAAAACCCGCAGCCTTTCAAGCAATTTGCTAAAGAGCTTAAAGTTGTAAGTAATTATGTAAGTTCTTGTTCTTGCCCGCCTCTTACCCTAATTACTAATCCTCATCTGATTATTGCAAGCCGACTTCCTGAAACAGTCTATTTAAAAGCGATGATGGATTATTCACAAAAGAGCTTCCACGAAACGTTTATGGTGACTGAACTGGTTCTCTTAAGAAGGGATCACCAGTACGACACCTGTAAAGCTATTCACGTGTTCCGTCTTCAACCTCCCTCAAATAATTTGTTCAATAACCTGTTATTTAATTAACGCAAAAAGTTTACTATCATAAACAATAACCTTTTATCACTTCCCGGACACCGGATGTGTGAATACTTGCTGGTACTACATCCGCACGAAGAGCTATGGAACAAAATCATGAATACTAAAAAGGAGTTCGCTAAGAAGTTTGAAGCACCATCTGCGGAATGGGGGAAGCCTCATATTACACTTGTTAAATTCAGCCAGGTGCAAATGATGGAAGAGCGCATTGTAAACCGTTTCAAAATGATTGCCATGGCTATGCCCGCTTTTAAGGTGGAACTGAAAGACTTTGGCAGTATGCCATCTCATACCATTTATATAAATATCGATTCAAAAGCGGCGATACAAATGCTGGTTAAAAGTCTAAAGACTGCACAAAGCTTATTAAAAACCAAAGAACAAAAGGCGCAGTTTATAGAAGAGCCTCACATCGGCGTTGCACACAAGCTGCTTCCGTGGCAGTACGAAAAAGGCTGGCTCGAATACAGCCACAAACATTTTACCGGTCGTTTTATCGCCACTGATATGTTATTGCTTCGTCGTCGTGAAGGTCAGAAGTCTTATCAGCCGGTGCAGAAGTTTGAGTTTTTAAATATGCCTGTCGTAACAACCCAGGGAAAGTTGTTTGTGTGAAGTGTGATGCGGGGGTGAGTGTGATTGTGTGATTGGGATAAAAATAATGAACCTAAAGGGCAGCAGGCGTTTGTTGTACTAATTGCCGCGCATTGACTCCCGATCTTGTATTGAAACAAAAAAATCAGCAAGATGATTTTACATCTTTTAAAGGCCTTTACGCTTGGGGCTTGTACTTGTCGTTTTTATGATGGACAAGAAACTGTGAGCATATTAAAATGAATTGACATGGCAAAGAAGAAGCAAATGATAGCAGAAGAAAATACACCTGAACCGGTTTATGAATATTTAAAAGGACGTGGTGCACAATTTAACCCTCGAAATAAATTTCTTAAAAATACTCAGGTAAAAGAACATGTGGAGGGCATTGACGACTGGACAGAAAAGAATGAAGCGACCCAATATTTTGAAGACAACGCAAAAGGTATTGTTAATAAAGTAGAAAGTCCGGATTTGAGTTTGATGTATAGCATGAATCCCTACCAGGGCTGTGAACATGGATGTATTTATTGTAACGCCCGCAATTCATTTGATTATTGGGTTTACTCTGCCGGTCTGGACTTTGAGCGTAAAATTATTGTAAAGAAAAATGCTCCCGACTTGCTTCGCAAATTCCTAATGCATCCTAAATGGGAGTGCGTACCCATAAGCCTTAGCGGCAACACCGACTGTTACCAGCCGGCGGAACAAAAATTCAGGCTCACAAGAGGTTTGCTTGAAGTGTGCAACGAGTTTAATCAGCCGGTAGCGATGATTACAAAAAATGCAGGTATGCTGCGAGACAAAGACCTTTTGCAGGAAATGGGTAAGAAGAAGTTGGTATCCATACTAGTCTCCATTACGTCCTTTAACGAAGACCTCAGAAGGGTGATGGAACCACGAACGACAACAGGCAAACAACGTCTGCGACTGATTGATGAAATGAGTAAAGCTGGTGTAAAAATGGGTGTAATGCTTGGCCCAATGATACCAGGATTGAATGAACATGAAATGCATAACATTATCAAAGCAGCCAGTGAGGCTGGCGCTACATTTTCTGCTTATACGTTTATCCGGTTAAATGGTGCCATTAAACTTATTTTCCACGACTGGCTATATAAAAATTTCCCCGACAGGGCAAATAAAGTATGGCATCTAATAGAATCAAGTCACGATGGAAAAGTAAACGATAGCCGTTGGGCGACACGTATGCGTGGAGAAGGTAATGTAGCTGAGATGGTAGCTATGCAATACCGTAAGTACACGGCAAAGTATGGGTTAAATCATGAGCGGTTAGATTTGGACTGCAATCAGTTTAAAAGGCCGGGGGAGCAGATGAGGATGTTTTAGTAAAGTTACTTAACTTGATATTTGAACTTGAAACTAATGCCCTACAAAGATTTGCACAAAAGTCCTTTCAATGAAACAACCATAGCTAAACTTGAGATATTTGAGGATTATGCTCAAGCTTGGATACCAACATTTGTAATGAGTGACGTAGATACGATATGCATTTACGACTTTTTTGCAGGAACTGGCTATGATAAGAACGGTCTCGAAGGAAGTCCAATTAGATTACTAAAAAAGATCAAGGAGCAAATAGGCAACATCTTTCAAAGAAAGGTAAAAGTCAAAGTCTATTTGAATGAATGGGAACCAAATAAAAAAGAACAACAGAAATTTCAACTCCTAAAGCAAGCCTGAAATGATTATTTAGAAAGAAATCCCGATGTCAAACGCGCTATTGAGTTAAACCCACTAAATGAGGACTTTGAAATGTTATTTCCAAAGCTTCTGCCCGAGATAAAAAAGCATCCAAGCCTGATCTATCTTGACCAAAATGGCATAAAATTTCTATCGGAGAAATATTTCTTGGAATTGGAGAAAACCGAGCAGACAGATTTTCTTTATTTTGTTTCGGCATCATACTTCTGGCGTTTTGGAGAGAGTAAAGAATTCAAAGTGCATTTGGATATTGATATGGCTGCTGCGAAGAAAGACCCTTATAATTTTATTCATAGAAATATAATAGCTCAATTAAGAAAAAAATTACCTGTTAATACTAAGCTTAAACTATATCCATTTTCGTTAAAAAAGGGGCCAAATGTTCATGGGATAATTTTTGGTGCTTCACATCCCCGAGCAGTTGACAAATTTTTGTCGATTGCCTGGAAAAGAAATGAAACAAACGGAGAAGCAAATTTTGATATAGACAATGATGCACAAAAGTCGCAACTCCAACTGTTTGCAGATAAGAAATTAACCAAGATAGAGGAATTTAAACAAAATGTCCGAGAGAAGGTCCTTCACAAGGAAATTACAAACAACTTTGCATTATTGGATTATGTTTACAATGAGGGGCATCTTGGAAGTCATGCAGCAGAATGTTTAAAACAAATGAAAAAGCAAGGGGAGGTTAACTATGAAGGTCTTTCACCTCTTGTTACATACGAAAACGTCTATAAAAAGCAGAACAAAATTGAATATAAAATTTGACAAATGTCGCTATCGAGCATAGAATGGACTCAAATGACCTGGAATCCAACAACAGGCTGTAGCAAAATTTCCGCTGGTTGTAAATATTGCTATGCTGAGGTGATGACAAGGCGTTTATTGGCAATGGGAATTGAAAAATATAAAGAGGGGTTTGAAGTGGCTGTTCATGAAGATGCTCTTTACATTCCTTATACATGGAAAAAGCCGAAAGTTGTGTTTGTAAATTCCATGAGTGACTTATTTCATCCTGAGGTCCCCTTTCAATTTATTGCTAAGGTTTTTGAGGTGATGAATAAAACTCCTCAACATACTTACCAGGTTTTGACAAAAAGAGCACACAGATTATATGAGTTACATCACCGCTTAAACTGGACAAAAAATATTTGGATGGGAACTTCTGTTGAAAATGAAAAAGTGATTGACCGAATTGATTTTTTAAGAGAAACAGACGCAGTAGTTAAGTTTCTTTCATGCGAGCCATTAATCGGTCCATTGCCAAATATAAAACTTGCAAATATCAACTGGGTTATTGTGGGTGGCGAAAGCGGCCTGGGGTGGGGTTAATAAAAAGAAATCGGGCCGGCTACTTGGTGGAAGAACGTTTGATGAAATGCCTGAAATTATTTAGATCGTTTTTTTCGTCGCATCTGCTGCTCCTACAAAATTTGTAGATGACATAATTGTGCAACGATGATGACATAAAAAACAAATGCTCGTGTCATAAATGAAAAATATGTAAGCTTTCTACAGCTTATTTGTTGGCATGGTTTTGCTAAAAATATTAGTAATAATTAAAACATTTATATGGAAGGCGAAGTCTTTAACAGCATATACAAAGGCACAAAAAATTTTACACAGCATAATGTTCATCGTGCAGATGCAACTGGCTTTAGTACGCCTGCCGATGAATATATGGAAAGAGGTATCGACCTCAACGAGCAGTTGATAAAAAATAAACCAGCTACTTTCTTCTTTAGAATGAACGGCGATTCGATGGAAGGGGCAGGTATTTTCAGTGGAGATGTATTGATCGTAGACAGAAGCATTACCACAGTAAACGGAAAGGTAATAGTGGCTGTTTTAAACGGAGAAATGCTGGTACGACGTCTGGAAAAAACGATTAATAAAATAAGGTTAATACCAGAAACTTCAAGGCTTTCAGTAATTGATGTGGATCCATTTTCAGACTTTTCGGTCTGGGGGGTGGTAACATATGTGGTGCATGCACTATAAGATCTGTTAAGACTAGCAGAGAAATATTCAGACGGCCATGATACACATTTGTAACTATCTCAACCACGTTTTTTGTTTAGTTTAAAAGCCCTTCAGGGGTTTGCATTTCTAATATGAAGGCAATTATAGACTGTAATAATTTTTATTGCTCGTGCGAGCGGCTGTTTAAACCGAAGCTAACGACAAGCCCGGTGGTAGTGCTTAGCAACAACGATGGTTGCATTATCTCAAGAAGTGATGAAGCAAAAAAACTAGGTATCAAAATGGCCCAGGCCTACTTTTTAAGTAAGCCTTTGTTGCAACATAATGAAGTGGTTGTTTTCTCGTCTAACTACAACTTGTACGGCGATATGAGTAAACGCGTAATGGAAACAATGAAAACTATGTTTCCACCAGAATGTGTAGAAGTTTACTCTGTTGATGAAGCATTTGTAGACTTATCTGCAGTGCCCGGAAACGAGCTTCATGCAACTGTAAAAGAGTTAAAAGAACGGATTTTTTTATGGACCGGCATACCTGTATCTATAGGAGTAGCCCCAACCAAAACGCTTGCAAAGATTGCAAACCGACTGGCCAAAGAAAACAAAGAAAAAAGCAAATGCATGCTGATACTTGATACACCGGGAAAAGTAAATGCGGCACTAAAACGAACACCTATCGAAGAAATATGGGGCGTAGGAAAACAATATGGGGTAAAGCTTGAAACATTTGAGGTAAAAACAGCCTTTGACTTAAAAATGATGCCTGAAGAATGGGCAAGAAAACACCTGGGAGGTGTAGTTGGAGTAAGATTGATAAAGGAGTTAAAGGGCTTTCACGCAATAGGCATCGATGAGCAACTGGCAACCAAAAAAATGGTTTCATGCACACGGCGGTTTGGGCGTCCGTTAACTAATTTAACTGACATGAAAGAAGCAGTTGCAATGTACGTTAGCCGGGCAGCAGAAAAACTAAGAAGGCAACAAAGCGCTGCTAAGCATCTAACGGTTTTTGTAATAGAAAAGGCGGTAGATCGAGGCGATATTTATAAACCTAACACACCGGTTAAGCGAGAAATGCTTTTGCCTGTAGCTACATCATTAACAATGGAATTAATAAAGCCGGCAATTAAACTGCTCGAAGAGCTTTATACTGCCGGAGTTGTATATGAAAAAGCAGGAGTAATTTTTAGCAAACTTGTTGCTGATACCTGTGTACAGGCTAACTTTTTTGCACCTACCACATCAACCCCGAAACGCTTATTAATGAGTAAAATAGACAATATCAACTTCAGTATGCGTAATGAGCCGGTAAGGTTTGCTTCATCGGGTATGCAGCGTTCTTGGAAAATGAAGCAGGAACTACTTAGCAAACGATACACCACACGATGGCAAGAGTTGAGGGAGGTTAGTTAATTATCCGGAAAAATCACGATGAAAATAAGCGATTGATATTATTTAACCTATGTAAGTAAAAAAAATAGGCACCAAAGGCATTGTTTTTGAGTCAAAAAAAATAAAAACTGAATATGCAAGAGCAATCCTTTCAACTGTTATTAAATGCCGTTCCATACATTGTTAAAGCCACTCCTTTTGAATTTAATGGAGATACTCGCTTTACTGTTAGTTACAATGGCAGCGATGACTTTGTTTTTACCTATGACAGCACTATGGGGCACTATGTAGCAATTGAGGATGACACTGATACCATTCCTGCAGATTTGGAGCTTGCCATCGCCGAAAGGTTGTATTCGTTAACGTAACCCGATTGCTTTTTTTATCCGCAACTCCTTTTTAATAAACCGCTTTTTATTTGTTACCGTAACTGTTTTTTTTAATACCATTTTATTATCCCAGCAGCATGGTAATACGTGGGCGTTGTTGCGTCGCACTCTTGTACTTTTTATTTTTCGGACAGCAATACTTTTTGTATGCCTTTTAATCATCTGCAGATTGATTAACATTTGTTATCAAAAAAGAAATTAAGCATACAATTTATCAGGAGGGGTTACATTTGCGCAATTTGTATAAACTATGCCACGCGACAATTCTATAAAATCTGTATTGATCATAGGTTCGGGCCCGATAGTAATAGGTCAGGCTTGCGAGTTTGACTACGCTGGTTCTCAGGCGGCCAGAAGTTTACGTGAGGAAGGTATCAAGGTTATATTGATAAACAGCAACCCTGCTACCATCATGACTGACCCAATGATGGCCGACAAAGTTTATTTGCTTCCTTTAAATGTTGACAGTATTGAAAAAATACTAGCCGAAAACCAGATTGATGCCGTCTTGCCGACAATGGGCGGACAGACAGCTTTGAACCTGTGTAAAGAAGCCGACGAATTAGGGATCTGGGAGAAATACAATTGCCGCTTAATTGGTGTTGATGTTGCTGCTATAGATACTGCCGAAGACCGTGAAAAGTTTAGGCAATTAATGGTAAAGATAGGAATGGCTGTGGCGCCAAGCCATGTTGCCAATAGTGTATTGGAAGGTAAAGAATTTGCTCAGCAAATCGGTTTTCCGCTGGTGATACGTCCGTCTTTTACATTAGGAGGTTCAGGTGGAGGATTTGTGCATAGTAAAGACGAATTAGATGAGGCTCTTAATCGCGGTCTTACGGCTTCGCCGATGCACGAGGTGCTTGTTGAAAAAGCAGTGTTGGGATGGAAGGAATATGAACTTGAACTGTTGCGCGATCAGGCTGATAATGTTGTAATCATCTGCACAGTTGAAAATCTTGACCCGATGGGTATTCACACAGGTGACAGCATTACGGTAGCGCCAGCAATGACTTTAAGTGATACAGCTTTTCAGGAGATGCGTAATAAAGCAATATTGATGATGCGTAGTCTGGGAAACTTTGCCGGCGGATGCAATGTTCAATTTGCATTAAACCCTGATACGGAGGATTTGATAGCCGTTGAAATTAATCCTCGTGTAAGCCGCTCATCCGCTTTGGCATCTAAAGCTACCGGTTACCCTATTGCTAAAGTTGCATCGAAACTTGCTATCGGATACAATTTGGATGAATTAAAAAACCAGATCACCCAAACTACTTCAGCTTATTTTGAACCCGCCCTTGACTACGTGATTGTAAAGGTACCTCGGTGGAACTTTGATAAGTTTAAAGGAGGAAATGACACTTTGGGTTTGCAAATGAAAAGCGTGGGCGAGGTAATGTCTATTGGAAGAAGCTTTACCGAGGCACTACAAAAAGCTTGTCAAAGTCTGGAGAATGATGCACTTGGATTAGGTTATTACGGAAAAAGCCTGATGGGAAGCAGTGAGCTGATCGAATATATAAAAACGCCAAAGTGGGATAGGATTTTTAGAATTAAAGATGCGTTGATGCAAGGGGTAACAGTAAAAACAATCGCGGCCGCAACGGGAATTGACCGGTGGTTTTTATTTCAAATTCAAAAAATATGCGACCTTGAAAAGCGCATATCCAAATATACCATTGACTCTTTACCTGAAGATTTGTTGAAAGACGCAAAAAAGAATGGTTTTGGCGATGAGCAGATTTCGAGGATAATGCGTAATTGTACCGAAGATCAGGTGTATGAAAAAAGAAAGGCTTTAGGAATTACCAGGGTATATAAGATGGTGGATACGTGTAGCGCTGAGTTTGAAGCTAAAACCCCATATTTCTACAGCACCTTTGAGTAAGTATACTTTTGATAGAATAGCTTTTATTGCTGAAGTAATATTAAGAAGTAAAAAAGTGCGACGCACGAAGGTTAACAGGAGTTATTTTAGTTAGGTTAAAAACTAAAAATATACTTACTTTAAGGCTGCTTGTTAAAGCAGCCTTAATTGTAATAACAAATTAAAACCAGCAGCTAAAAATGAAGTCCTACACATACTATGCCTTCACATCCTTCTAAACAAATATTTCAAACTGCGGATGCAGCACGTTGGCAGCGTTTTAAATGGGGAAGCCGCTTTCTCATATTCTGCATTTTTTTTGCAGTTGCCGTTATTTTTATTGCATTAAAGACTCAGTATACGCC
>JALYZZ010000018.1 GCA_030948675.1 Bacteroidota bacterium
GGTATCACCTGTTCTTCTTTAGGCGGAACGAGTGTTTTATCCAAAAAATTGGCTATTTCAAATTGGTCCCATTTGTATTTAACGCCAATATTATAATCGGCAGTCAAACTATCAGCTATCCATTTGTCGATAGGTCCTGCTACCCACGTATCTCCTCCTAGTCCCGGTATATTGTCCACGTTTCCCACTGGTGATTCTTTTTTACACGAAGCTGCAAAAACGGAGATGGCAAGTACTAGAAAAAAGCTATTAATAATCTTCATATACTAATTATTTAAGTTCCTACCTGGGGTTGGGTTGTAAGCCGGCAAGGGTAGTTGATTGAGGAAGCTGTAAAACCCTTCGTGGATCATCGGCACCAAGGGTAATTGTGGTACCTCCTTTTACTGTATGCACAACCGGAATTTTATATCTAAGTATATCAAACCATCGCATGCCCTCATGAATAAACTCAGCTCTTTTATAATAAAGTATCGCAGCGATTAATGCAGATTTGCTATCATTTGTGCGAAAAACGGTTTTCAATTTCGCTTCGGTTATGTTGTTACTGGCAGAATAATTGAGGATGCGGGTGCTGGCATAAGCATTTAAGTTAGCTAAGGCGCCAGCAATATTACCGGTATAAGCATAAGACTCGGCCTGGTTAAACAGTACTTCTTCAGCCGTAAACAACGGTACCATTACATACGCATCACCAATATTAGCATTTACCGAAACCTTTACAAAGTATTCATCAATCTTAGGAACGAGTGCATGCGTGCCCTCGTAGATAGAGTATTGTTTAAACGCAAAATTGCCGCCTGTTATCGGGTCAGGTCTTGGAAATATTTCGCTTTGTTTATCCTGCCCAACGCCGTACCGCACTGTATAGTAGTTTCTTGCCCATACCGACGCCGTCTGAACTAGCAAAAGATTAGCGGGTTCTGTTGCCTTAGCATAAATTTTAGATAGTTCCGTTACATCGGTGATGTTTTGATAAGTACTATTCCAGCCACGTAAAAAAGGGATAAAATTGCTACCTGGTATTGCTACATTTGCATATTGAATTGCTTTGCTATAGTTCTTCTTAAATAGATAAAAACGAGTTGCAAAAGCGTTTGCAGCGGCACGGTTAAAGTGATATTTAGGAACGTTATAACTCTTGTCTTCTATTAAAGGAAGGCCTTCGAGCAGGTCTCTTTCAACCATGTCGTATACATACTGTACTGTTTTTCGGTCGTATTGTTTAATCACCACCGTTTCAGGTTGTGTCACATAGGGTATACCCGGGTCTGAAAAAGCGGTTGTTGCATCATAAAATTTTGAAAAGAAGTTTACAAGCATAAAATGCGCATAGGCTCTCGCAACGAGTGCTTCCCCTTTTTGGTTTTTATAAGTAGTTGGATCAGCCTGCTGGCTGATAGTTTGCAATGCAAGATTTGCCGCAGCGATTGCAGAGTAACAAGCAAACCAGTATTTCTCCGGCGAATCTTCCTGATTTTCTTTGGTGTCAATATAGAAATACAAGTCATGAATGGTATTATCAGGCTGCCCATTACCAATGTCAGTAACGTTGTCCGACATTGTTTCTCCTATCGCCTGGTAATTTGACTCGGGATATGCGGTACCTAATAACTGCGAAATCTTCTCTGCACTATTCAACTTAGCCCTGTTATCCGGCTCTTTGTCGAGGTATTTGTTACATCCCGCAACAAGCAGCAGCAATAAGCAGGAGGAATATGATATAATCTTTTTCATGCTTTTGTTTTAAAGACCAACTTTAATAGAAAGTGTAAGCTGTTTTTGAATAGGCTGGGCCACACCTCCTGAATTAAAAAATTCAGGGTCTTGTCCCCTTAGCTTCTTGTCAGAATAGATCAGCCAGGGATTTGCAGCAACTGCAGTTACCGCAAGCGCTTTGAAACCAATGCGATCTAAGGTTTGCTTGCTTAAATTATAGGTAACTGACACGGTTTTCAATCGAACAAATCCACCATCAGCTATCCGTACCGTGGAGTAGTTATAGTTATTATAAGGGTATGCCCCTGTTCCTCCCAGAAGATAACGCTGATAAGCGTCGACAATGGAAGGCACGTTGGTTACTTTTTCATCTCCAGGCATTACCCAACGGTCATTAAACTCTTTAGGCATTGCGTCAAAATCAGTATACGAGGTTCTAAAAGCAGGGTATAGCCTTATTTTATTACCCGCCTGGCCGGTAACAAAAACATTTAATGAGAATGATTTATAACTAAAGGTATTCGAAAATCCACCTGTGACGGTAGGGTCTACCGGACCTGCATAAATGAGATGTGACACGTCCTGATCCTGCAGGTATACGTTAGAGCTAACATCACCCTTCTCGTTTATAAAAAGAGGCACTCCCGTAGCATGATCTAAACCCTTGAAATTAATAGAAAACAAACTATTAACGGGGTAGCCTTCCCGGTTTCCACCTTCTGCCTTTACAAGGTCAAAAATTAGCGGTATGTTTTTGACGTTTGTTATTTTAGTTTGATTGTAGCCAAGCGTAAGGTTTGTTCTCCAGCTCCAATTCTTCTTACGAATGATAGTTCCCCCTATTAGCGCTTCTGCCCCTTTAGAAGTCATATCAGCGTAGTTAGCTGCTTTTAAAGCTTCGCCGCCAATACCCGGAGTTTTAATAATGCTGATGAGGTCGAAGCTATTTCTCTGGTAAATATCAAAACTCATATTTACCTTGCCCTTAAACAGGCCTGCATCTAAACCAACATTTGTCTGGTAGTTTTTTTCCCATGTTAAGTCTGCATTTTCAAGATTAGCCAGCCGAATAACAGACTCCCGTTCAGTAGGAAATGTTCTGTTGGTGGTAAGACTTCTTAAAACAATGTTTGAGTTGGTAGCAGGACCAAGGCTGGCAGTTAAACCGTAGCTGGCCCTTAATTTCAGATAGTCAACGGCGGTAATGTTATCCATAAAATTCTCCTCATCAATATTCCACGCGCCTCCAAAACTCCATGTTGGTAACCATCGCGCTTTGGGTGAAGACCCTAACCTGTTTGATCCGTCATATCTGACGGTGCCATAAAAGTTATATTTTTTATCGAATGTATATTGGGAGTTGAGATAAAAGGCCGCAAACCTGTCATACTCTTTACTCATACCGTAATAAGGAAAACTGCTTTCTATAGTTTGCTTTAGTATCCTGTAATCAATAAAAGGAATACCACCATTTTCATATTGGTAACCGTAGCCGGTATTTGAGAAGTTTTGCCGTTCTGCGTATTTTACCTGTTGACCAACCAAAATATTAATACTATGCTTTTCATTAAAAGTATTGGTATAATTCAGGCTGTTTCTGACATCAAAATTTAAGAGCTGATCTTCAGTGCGATTGTAAAATCCGCCATAAGGCAACACGACTACAGGAGGAGCCGATGGGTTATCGGGATCCCGGTACAAGAATTTATTGTTTTGAGCAATGGTTGAGTTGCCGTTTGCACGATAAGCCTGGGCCATGTTGGCA